>JARLJN010000050.1 GCA_031291255.1 Gammaproteobacteria bacterium | reverse complement strand
TTACTTTTTTAATGGAAAATCCAGGCAAATTTAGGATATTATCCTTACGGGGCATCTTTAATCTCCTTTACTCATCTAATCAATAAGTAAGGTAATTCATTTTTGATTAAAGTGCCCCCTTATGTGGGGTAGAGCCAAAAATGTATTATCATTTATTTTTAATGGATTAAATTAAGAGAGCTAATTATGGAAATAAAAAAAAGTGTGAGTTTTATTACTGCTGCGATTACTTTCATAAGTTTAGGTTTTACCCCTTTTAATAATGCAATAGCAAAAAAAACATCTGAACCTGTAGCTCATCAAGAAACAGAATCGACTGCACACGAGAAGTCATCATCAAAGCCAACAGAGCCTGCAAAAAAAATATCAACGCCAAAGTCTACTGCTCATGAAAATTCAAATAAAACCCAGACGACTGAAGCATCAAAAAATAAAGTGCCAACAGCCTCTGCTTCTGTTACGACTGCAACAAATACAATAAATAAAAATTTTGATTCTTGGGCTGGAAGAGGGGCAACATTAACACCTAAAAATCTCGTAGATGCTTTAAGTAATCCGAATATTACAAACAGAGAAGAAGCAGCTCTTTTAGGGGCAATTGCGGATAGGGTGAATAGCCTAAGCACTTGGTCACCCAGCAGCTTATCAGTGATAGATCAAAAGCTAAAAGAAGCAGGCTATACGGGTGCTTTCCCAGCTTCATCTTATCCTGATGGTAAAACTTGGGTCTGGGAAGGCATGACAGTCACCTTGACACCGGTTAAGCATTCCAATCCTTTGACTTACACGACTCATGTCAGTTTCACACAAAAGCAATTGCTTGCTGATATCAATGCTAAAAATAGTAAGCTATATGGTCTTTATGCCAAGGCAGTAACAAACCTGAATAATTCATATTCTTCTACGGGCGTTCCTAAGCTTGGATATGGCTCAAATCAACCTTTGACATCCTCAACACATCTGATGCAGGGGCCTGTGGGCGACTGTTATTTTGTATCCGCAGTCAATGGTGTTTTACAAACAAATCCGCAAGCATTAGAACAAATGATTAAGCCTGATGCGAAACATCCTGATTGGTTTACAGTTAAATTTCCAGGTGATACCAAGTCTATACTTGTAAAACTCACTCCAGCAGAAGTTGCTGCTGCGAGTCAGGTGGTGGGCGGTGGTGTTTGGCTAGCGGTGTTAAGCAATGCAGAAGCCCAGTATCGTGCAAGTCATAGCGGAGATGCAGATCGCACGGATAAACATGAAGGCTCGCTTGATATGTTACATGGCGGCAGTGAAGAACAAACATTTCCGTTGTTGACTGGATTGCCATATCAAACAGTCTCTTTAAAAAAACAATCATCCACGGCATTGGGCAATGGGTTTCAAGCAATGGTGGCTAACGAACCTCAGATGTCAGCTCATCCAGGTTATTATGCTATTAATCCTCAAGTCGGAATTAACACTAGCGGCCATGCGCTTTTGATTGTAGGGTATGATCCTACTACACAAAGCTTACTTATCTTAAATCCATGGGGTTCAACAGGTTATTATAATCCTCCCTCCATGAAATTTAGTAGCAATCTACCTACGAAAGAACCTCAAAATGGAAATTGGTACTCTATGCAAAATGGTTTATTTACAGCGCCAATTTCACAATTACAGTCTAATGATTTTGTTGGAATGACTATTCCCAACTCGGCTGCAAATTATTTTTAAATGGTTAGCTATACGCATTAAGTAGCAAGGCAGGGAGGCCTAGTGTGAAACATAAATTTTTAATCATAGGCCTCGCTGTTGGCGTCTATTCAATATCAGGCAATGCTGATACGTTAGATAAAACAAAATCATCCACACAACCCGGTGTTCATCTGGATCAATCTAAGAATGTTCTTTTTGAACAATTTTCTTCTTACAGTTTTTCACTGCAGACCTTACAAGCAAAAAATACATTTAATAATTATGATCTGATTATAGGTGGATCGTTACAGACAGATTATCAACGTTGGCATGGTCACACCATTAATGAAATACCTCCTCGCCTTTATAAAGAGGGCAAAGGTCTTTATTTTACGCAAGCTGTATTAGATGCAATGGGTAATGTAAGCCACTGGGTAACATCTTTTTTATCTGTTGCAGATTCCTACATAGGCAGACCTTCAGAAGAAGGTAATGATGTATTTTTAAATCGTGCGATTTTAATTTTTGGTGATGTCGATAAATTTCCTATCTATGCGACTGTTGGAATTAATACGCTGCCATTCGGTGTGTTTTCAGGAAGTGGTGTTTGGGATACGCCACTCACGGGAGCTTATTTTAATCCTGCTTTGGCACCACAAATCAGCCTTGCTTATTATAAAAATGGATTGAATATCAGTGTGACAAAATACAGTGATCAGACAAATCATCAAAATCATAATGTAGGAAGTGTTTATTATAATAAAAGTATTGCTAACTTTAATTTTAGTTTGGGTGCGGGATATCTGACAGATTTAAAGAGTAATTCTACAGGAACATCGTTAACACATCGTAAGCGTAAGCATGCTCTATCTTCTGGTTTTAATTATGGTCTTGTGAAAGACGTGAATGCAAGCATAGGATATAAACGGTTTTCTATCAGCGGAGAATATGTCCAAGGTTCAGATGTTGTTGGAATAAATGTTGAAACTCCACATGCCACAGCTTTTACTGCTACGTATATACAAAGCATTGCAGGTAAGGATGTCACCTTCGGTATCACACGTAGTCATAGTTATCATTTAAAAGACGTGCCTGTATCACTTGCTGGTGAAGATGCTTTGCCTCTGACAGCTGAGGGTTTGGAAAGTGCTTGGGGAGTCAGTATTTCAAGTCCTATATTAACTAAAAATAGCGTATTAGGTGTTAACTTTGAAAAGAGTGTAACTTATTCTGCGCACTCGAGTTATACGGGCACTCTAGAGTTGTATCTCTATTTGTAAGGGGTCAAGTGTCAGCATCAAACTAGTTTATAATTAAATTATGGCAATTAAATTTTCGCAGTGTCTTTTCATATCTGTATTTGTATTTATTAAAAAAGCACACCGCTTTAATGTGGTGCTAATGCTGGCTCTAGTGATTCCCGTAAAATATTCTGCAATCTTTTGATGGGTTAATAATGAAAAATTTCTTGCAAGATAAATAGCTAACATCCTTGGCTGATTTGATTTTTTAGAGGGAGTGGTTATAAAGCTAGGTTCAACTTGAAAATACCGTGCCGTTATCTCATGAATTATTTGGATATCCACACGTTTTTTTACGCGACTTATATCGGTGTACGTTGCGACTTTATAATTTTCACTTAAGTTTTTTATTTTTTCCTCAGAAAACTTTTTTCCCCCTAAAATAGTTGGTAATTGAGGTTGGTTATAAAAACGATTTAGTTCATCATCCACCCCTTCGTTAATAAATTCTGAATAACGTTTGGTGTTTTCAAAAAAATTTAAAATATGAGATGTATGCAGCCATTCTTGAAACGTATTGGCTAAATAGAATCGATAGCTGGACCACTTAAAATCATGTGCCTGCTGTACAAGTTTGGCTGCAACGGGATTAAGATGAATATAACGGCTCACATGTATGAGATACCTCTCAGCTTCAATTAATATGGCTTTATAGCGTCCACGAAATAGTGAACCGTCTCTTTTAGTTATACGATTATATCGCTGAGTATAAACACCGTTAAGATGTCGCATGGCCTTTCCTAGGTTGGCAATAGGTGTTCGCAATAATATGTGATAGTGATTATCCATTAAGCAATAGCTATGAATTTCTATTTGAAATAAAGTAGAAATTTCTTTTAGAAGATGTAAAAACATATCTCGATGTTTATTCTCCGTGAAAATTGGCATGTGATTAATCCCACGATTCATTACGTGATACCAAGCGCCAGAATATTCAATGCGTAGTGGTCTAGGCATATTTATATGGTCCATGTTAATTAGTTTATAAATAATAAGATGTTGGTTATTTGATTAGGTGATGAGGGACGATTAAAGAAGTCGAGTTAAGGAATGGCGAGACAGATATTATAGTTGCTCAATTATATTTTTAATATAGTTTATTAGTCATTGTTCTATGCTGACACTTGACCCCGCTTCTTTTAAAGTGGTGTCTGACACCAAGTGCTGCAAACTTGGTTATTTCTTAAATTAAGAATGTTTGCTTCGCTGCAGTTGCCATCAGGGTTTCCATCGAGAAATACAACTTCATCGCCAAATTGAAAATCATCACAATACGATTTAGCTAAAAACTCTATGCCATTAATTAGCAGAGTTTCAGCGCAGGATGCGGATTCGATATGATAAACTTCATCGTTTGCATGTGCGGTGGTTTGGATCATTAACAAGATTAAAATAAGAAATATTTTTTTCATCATAATGATCCTTTATAAATTAGAGTAAGTTAGATGTATGAAAAAGATTTTCCTTTAACATTCCAAGCATTGAAGCTAATTTATTTCCGAAAGATTTTTTCATTTCAAAATTGAGTGCGTAGAGATTAGAGTCTTTACTGTTTTCAAATAAATAATCATCACTGGTTTTTACACCGTCAACTAATCTTAGATCAAATGCTTGCATGCCTAACCAATGCTCGCCAGTGGCAACTTTATTCATGTCTAACTGCGGACGGTATTGTTGTATGGATTGTTTGAATAAGTCGTGTATCTCTTCTATTTCGAGTTGTAATTTTTCTTTTCCTGCTTCAGTGTTGGGGCCGAACATAGTGAGAGTGCGTTTAAAATCTCCCGCAGTCAGTTGTTCAAAATCAATTTTCTTTTCTTTTAATAAACGGTGAAAATTAGGGAGTTGTACTATCACACCTATAGAACCAATAATTGCAAATGGAGCCGCAAGAATGGTATTTGCAACACTTGCCATTAAATATCCGCCGCTTGCTGCGACTTTGTCGACGATTACGGTAAGAGGAATAGACTTATCACGCAGACGTGCTAATTGTGCTGCAGCTAAACCATAAGCATGTACCATGCCACCACCGCTTTCTACACAGACAACAACTTCATCTCCTGGAACAGCTACACTTAATATAGCCGTAATTTCTTCGCGTAAAGCAGCAACTGCTGTCGCTTTTATATCGCCGCAAAAATTTAATATATAAATATTTTTTCCTGATTTCTCAGTAGCATTCATTTTTAATTTTGCAGTTGCTTTTTGTGTTTTGAAATGTTGTTTAAGTTTGTCTTTGGTCAGTGTTTCTGTGTAAATATCATCGCGGGTCTGATCGTATTTTTTATTTAAATTTTTAATGGATATACGGCCTTCTGGTTTATTTTTTCCTTTGCTAAGCAGAGCAAGAATTCCTGCTAGTAAAACTAAAAGCATGACGACGAGTATGATTGATTTAGAAAAAAATAACATAAGTTGAAGGAAAAAATTAAACATGTATTACTCCGCTTTATACATTAAGAAATATTTTTTGGTTTAATAAGTATGATTTGTTGGATTTGCGATTTATGTTTTAGCTTGTTAATAAATTCAATTGCCTTAATGTCAACTTGAGGAGATGGTGTTGAGAAAATAATGTTAGGTAGCAATGTGATAGCATTATTTTTTTTATAAGTAATAAGCCAGCTATATGTACGTGGTACTACGCCTACAGAGCCTATCCACAATGGTTTATTTTGAATGAATACGTTTGAATTCCATAACCTGAGTACAATAATTTTTTTATTATTGATTTGTTTTATCAATACGAGTACGGGCTTTTTATCAAGATACAAAGGTGACAACAGAGGTAAGTGTTCAGCGCTATTAACATCAGTAAGACGATGCAATACATCCGTCCATTTATTTTCTGTGGGTGCAACCCAGCCTTGAGATTGGAGTGTAGTTTGGATTTTGTTTAATTCTTCTAGCCATTGAAGATTAAATAATTCTGTCGGTAATCCTAGTCGGCCTATTCGATAATGTGGTATGTGATAGTCTTTTTGTGTCCACCACATGTCTTCCGTCATCGTGTAAGTTGGCCAATTTGTTTGTGCATAATTCATTTTAAGTTTGTTATAACTTAAATAATATACAGAACTCGAAATAAGCAATACCGTACCGAGTGCGATGAAGACTAACGTGTAAGGATGCGGATGCTTTTCTTGTTTGCGATTGTAAGAAAGTGTGACTAGCATTACTAAACTTGCGCCCAGTAACCATCCGCCTAATACATCAGTAAACCAATGAGCACCCAAATACAGGCGTGAAACACTGATCGCAACGACGGTCAATAAAACTAAAAAAATGATTGTACGTTTAAATCGAGCTTGCGCTAATTGAATAAAAGCCAATCCTAATGCGAAATAAAAACAGGTTGAGAATGTAGTGTGCCCGCTAGGGAATGAAAAAGTCTCTGGCCCTGCGACTATTCCCCATGGTCGTGCAGAATGTATAAAAATTTTGATAGTAAAAATGCTTGCGCAAATTAAGAAAAGTAATCCTAATGTATGCCAGGCGGTGTGCCAACTTTTTTTCCAGGCTAGCCAGCTGAAGAGAATAAGCATAGTAGGGATTAAAACTTTTTTATCGCCCAATAGCGTAAACCAAAACATGATGTTGTCTATCATAGGTGTGCGCAGGCTGCGGAATAAGTGAAACAAGGCTTGGTTAGTGGCTATAGTGTCAGAGCCATGTGTATGTATGTAGCTGGCTAATGTTATAAATCCAATACTGGTCATTAAAAAATAAAAAGCTAAGGTCAGTTGGCCGTGGGTTTTGCTGTGATCGTAGTGTTTAAGTAATGTGGTAATGCTATGGAAATAACGGGAGCCTTGGAGTGATTGCCATATGCGATTGAGTAATCTGTTTATTCGGTAACCCACTAGAATTAAAATTTTATAAACTGACCAGACACAGATTAGAATTAATAATGCTGTCATGACGAGTACTAACATCATGTGAGCAGCAATATCAGGCGGCATTTCTATTGTTGCTTGACCTAATAAGATACCTGGTAATAAGTATGCTGGTGCCCAGAGCATAGAAGCAATAATGCTAGAAGGAATGAATCGCATCGGTTTCATGCTAAGCATGCCAGCGACTAAGGGAACGAGTGCTCGTACAGGTCCTATAAAACGACCTATTAAAATACTTTTACTGCCGTGTTTGTGAAAAAACCGTTCGCCAGTTTGTAATAATTGCGGATAGTTACGGAAGGGCCATACTGCGTGTAATTTATTTTTGTAGTGTCTACCTATCCAATAACTTAAATTATCACCCGCGATGGCACCCATGATGGCCCAAATAATCGTGGACCATAGTGGAATGACACCAGCACCCATCAAAGTACCAACAGCTGCCATTACCACAGTACCTGGAATGATGGTGCCTATAATGGCAATCGATTCTCCTGCAGAAATAACAAATGCAGCCAAACCTGACAAATTAGGATGGGCATTTAACCACTGCAATACGGGGCTTATGGAATCTGTCATAAATATATTATTAAATTTCCAATAGCATATAAGTTAATAAGTTATTTCACCTGTACCACTAAGTATGCAAGAAATTTTACGAGACGTCATCACCTGCTGCTTGTTTATCGGCATGGTAAGAAGATCTCACTAATGGACCGCTGGCAACTTTATTAAAACCTAATTCTTTTGCAAGCACAGCAAAGTGTTGAAATTCTTCTGGGGTAATATAACGTGAGACTGGCATGTGGAATTTGCTAGGTTGTAAATACTGTCCTAGTGTCAGCATGTCTACATCATGACTGCGTAAATCTCTCAGTGTTTGTTCAATTTCTTCATTCGTTTCTCCTAAACCTAACATGAGCCCAGACTTGGTAGGTATGTGGTTGAAACGCGCCTTAAACTCTTTGAGTAAAAGTAAAGAATGCGCATAATCAGAACCCGGACGTGCTTGTTTGTAAAGGCGAGGTACGGTTTCTATGTTATGGTTAAAAATATCAGGCAGTTCTTTTCCGGTTTCATCCAGAGCGACGGCCATACGCCCGCGATAGTCAGGAACTAAGACTTCAATGGTGATAGATGGATTTTTTGCTCGAATTTCTTTGAGGCATGCGACGAAATGACTTGCTCCGCCGTCACGTAAATCATCTCTATCTACCGAGGTAATAACTACGTAGCGTAACCCCATTTGAGCGATAGTGTTGGCCAAATTAATAGGTTCATTTACATCGAGAGGATCAGGACGTCCGTGGGCTACATCGCAAAAACTACAACGTCGTGTGCATTTATCTCCCATGATCATAAACGTAGCAGTGCCTTGGCTGAAACATTCAGGGAGGTTGGGGCAAGAAGCTTCTTCGCAAACTGTCACCAGCTTATTGTCTCTTAATATTTTTTTTAAATTAGCCACTGCAGGGGATGCAGGAATACGTATGCGTATCCAATCAGGTTTACGTAATAAGGTTGTGCTAGCTTCTATCTTTACAGGAATTCGAGCTAGTTTTTCAGCGCCGCGTTGTTTAGGATTCGTAGTCATGTGAGGATTCTGATCCATTATCTAAAATAGTGTGCTTAGTATAGCCTAAGTTGACGCTAAGGCATTCAATAAGTTCTAATTCTACCTTAGGAATGGCAATCTTAGGATTAAAATCATGCATTTGAGTCATCTCAAGTTTGCTATAACCACAAGGATTAATGCGAGTAAAAGGCTCTAAATTCATATCTACATTGAGTGCTAAGCCATGATATGAGCATCCTCGCCTAATTCGTAGACCTACAGATGCTATTTTTTTGTTATTGACATAGACACCAGGCGCCTCGCACTTAGCCTGGGCTTCGATGTTATAACGTTTAAGTAGTTGGATAATTGATTTTTCCAGTGCGGTGACCAACTGTCTTACGTTCATTTTTTTGCGTTTCACATCGATTAAGGTGTAAGCGACTACCTGGCCTGGGCCGTGATAGGTCACTTGACCGCCTCTATCAATAGGGACAACTGGAATATCCCCGGCAGCCAAGACATGCTCTGGTTTCCCATTTTGACCTTGTGTGAAAATGGGGTCGTGTTCGACTAACCATATTTCGTCTAGGGTTTCACTTTGACGTGTATCTGTGAATTTTTTCATTGCCTGCCAGCAGGTTGAATACTCTTGCTTGCCCAGCAGTCGGACAATAACAGTGTCAGTATTCATAGCGCCATCAAGACTAGAGGGCAGGCTGTCAGTTCTCGGTAAATATCATCTAATTGTTTTTGACTGGTCACGTTCACTGTCACTGTAATAGCTAAGTATTTATTATCTTTGCTGGGCCGACTGCGTAACGCGTTTTCAGCTAGCTTAGGAACGTGTTTGTGTATGATATGTAATGCAGTTGTTTCGAACTCTTCTGTCGCGTTACCAAATACTTTGATTGGAAAGTCGCATGGAAAGTTAAGTACTGCGGGTTTATCGTCTTTAGGCATATTATTTATAAAAAATTATGTAGCGTTAAAAGTAATCACCTTTTCATACGAAAAGGTGATTGGGATTTTTTTTTAGGCATTATTCATTTTGTCAGAAGACTTAGTAAATATTTGATGAAACTTAAAGCTCACGGAATCAGTGGCTCTACGTAAAATGCCACCTTTAGGATCATCAGTTAATGCAATGATAGGCTTGGATGCAATAATTTGATTATTGAGCATGATATTAAACGAGCCACAAGTTTGGCCTTTTACAATAGGAGCCGTTAATGGATCGACTTGAATATTAAGCTGTACGTTCTTGTATTGGCCAGCGGGTAAAGTTGCATACCAAGCTTCATTTAAACCTAATTTTATCGTTTTACTAGAACCTTTCCAGACTCTAGCGACTGCAAGTGGTGTATCTGCAGAATGAATTTTGTGAGTTTCAAAGAAACGGAAGCCATAAGTCAGCAGGCGTATAGAGTCTTCTGTGCGAGCAGCATCACTAGGAGCGCCCATCACCACGCTAATTAAGCGCATCTTATCTTTTAAAGCTGAGGCAACAAGACAGTAGCCTGCTTCATCAGTATGGCCGGTTTTTAAGCCGTCAGCGTATTGAAAACGCCACAATAAGCGATTGCGATTGGGTTGTTTAATACCATTGAACATAAACCATTTTTCAGAAAAGAGCTTATAGTCTTCAGGAAAGGTTGTTGTTAAAGCTTGTGCGAGTATAGCAAAGTCACGGGGGGTGGAGTAATGATTCGGATTAGGTAATCCAGTACTGTCAATAAAATGACTGTTATTCATGCCCAGCTCTTTGGCTTGTGCATTCATGATGTTCGCAAAACCTTCTTCTGTGCCGGCAATGAATTCAGCCATTGCAACGGATGCATCATTACCTGATGCGACAGCGATTCCTTCCATCAAACTTTTGGCATCTACTTCATCGTTTACTTTGATAAACATACGCGAACCGCCGGTACGCCATGCTTTTTCGCTAATTCTGACTTTATCATTTAAATGTATAGAGCCATTTTTTAATGCTCCCGAAATAATATAGAGAGACATGAGCTTAGTCAGGCTGGCTGGGGGCATGCGGCCGTCTGCATTTTTTTCGGCCAGCACTTTGCCGCTGTTCGCATCGATAAGTATATAGCCTTTCGCGTCTATATTAGGCGCAGAGGGCGTTACTATAGGCTGGGCGGGCTTACTAGGGATAGGGATAATAGGGCTTGCCCACGCTATATTAGCGAACGTTAACGCTAGAGTTAAACTGATAAAGGACAATAAAGTTGCTTTACGTAACATGGTATATTCCTAATCCAAAGTTTCAATATGCGAATGATAGCAGTAATTCTTAGCGAATTGAATTTTTTCATGAGTGTGTGAGCAGTTCCCGCTCTTCGTATAGCCTAGACTAAATGCGGGCTATCCTTGAGTTGATCTCACAGAGTAAGAATTTCGGATTTTTAAATATTAATGTGGATTTTTTTATTTTTACTCAGTAAGATTTGCCCGACTGATTTAAATTCCAATTGCTCGATATTCTGTGTTGTAAGCTAATGAATAAAAGCATTCCCTTCAATGCCAGCAACCCATTCTGGGAAGTTGGAAAAATCGTGTCTAAAAACTTCAAAGCCTGTTCTTTAAAATATAAAATGTTCAGTTAACTTTGCGAGTTTTATTTTTGCACTAGAATTATTATTTCTTAACTAAGGAGTTATCCAATGTCAATTTATCGTAAACTGTTAATCGCAGCTGCAACTATGGTTTTGTCTTCCTATGTATTTGCTGCTGATGATGCTGCTGCTACAACAGAAGCTGCTGCACCTGCTACAACTGAAGCTGCCGCACCTGCTGCAACAACAGAAGCTGCTGCACCTGCTGATGAAGCTAAGGCTCCTGAAGCTGCTGCTACAGCTGAAAAAGTAGATTTAAACAAAGCTACAGCTAAAGATTTAATGAAAGTAAAAGGATTAAATTCCGCTAAAGCTAAAGCAATTGTTAAATACCGTAAAAAGAACGGCGACTTTAAATCAGTTGATGATTTGAAATCCGTTAGCGGCTTCAAAAAAATGAAAGAAGACAAAATGAAAGAAATTCAAGACCAATTAACAGTAGGTTAATTTGCGAGAATTTTTTCTGAAAAAAGGGCGCTTAGGCGCTCTTTTTTTTAGCAAAGTTAAATGTAGTGAAAATTAAAATCAGTATTGCTAGAATAGCGAACTTTTTGCTTTGTACTGAGGATATAATATGAACAAGCTGGAAATTGAAATGGTCGATCTTTTGGCCGATTTAAAAAGAAATTATAACGTTACCGGCATCAAAGCTGAATTTGAAGCGGAAGGTACGCGTATTGAAGAAGCCATGCGATTGAAAGATGTCACGGCGACAGCTGGCTTAGGATTGAATATTAAAATTGGTGGTTGTGAAGCCATTAAAGATATGTTGGATGCTGTTAGTTTAGGTGCAAAGCGTATCATCGCACCTATGGTAGAAACCCCTTATGCGTTACAAAAATTTATTAAAGCAGCGCAAATGGTTTTCGGTGAGTCATTAGATCATGTAGATCTATTAGTCAATATAGAAACAGAAGCAGCTTATCGCTGTTTTGATGAAATGTTAAAAGTCCCAGAAGTTAAATACCTTAACGGAATTGTAATAGGTAGAGTCGATATGGTTGGCTCTATGGGTTTAGCACGTGATCAAATCAATAGTCAAAAAGTGTTAGACATCTCTATGGAGTTAGCAGCTAAAGCAAAAGAGAAAGGTTTGAGTGTAGTCGTGGGTGGTGGTGTATCCGTAGATTCAATTCCATTCTTCAATGCATTCCCAGCAGGCCATTTAGATCGTTTTGAGACTAGAAAAGTTATTTTTGGATGCCCAGAAGCATTGAATAACCCAGAAGAAGCTTTCATTAAAGCAGTTAAATTCGAATTAATGTGGCTGAATAATAAAAGAAATCATTATAGTGCTATCGCGCGTGAAGATAACGACCGCATTACTATGATGGAAAATCGATATAAAAATTCACTCGCTAAAATTCAAAATAAAGCAGCAGTGGAAGCTTAAATAATGAAAGCCGTCATTTTAGCAGGTGGGCTAGGAACACGTCTGGCCGAAGAAACATCGAGTCGTCCTAAACCTATGGTCGAAATTGGTGGTAAGCCTATACTTTGGCATATTATGAAAATCTATTCTTCTTTTGGAATTAATGATTTTGTCATCTGCTTGGGTTACAAAGGTTATTTAGTCAAAGAGTATTTTGCTAATTATTTTTTGCATATGTCAGATGTCACATTTGATATGAAAAATAACAAAATGTCTGTGCATCAAAATTACGCTGAGCCTTGGAGTGTGACATTGGTGGATACGGGTGATCACACTATGACGGGCGGACGTTTAAGACGTGTCAAGCAATACCTGGGTGATGACGATTTTTGTTTTACGTATGGCGATGGTGTTGCTGATATCAATATTGCTCATTTACTTAAAACACATAAAGAAGGTGGTCGCCTGGCTACTGTGACTGCAACACAACCTCCTGGTCGTTTTGGTGCAATCGAATACGTAGGTAATCAAGTTAAAGCATTTAAAGAAAAACCCAAAGGTGATGGCGCTTGGATTAATGGCGGCTTTTTTGTTTTATCGCCTAAAGTCATAGACTATATAAAAGATGACGACACATTGTGGGAGCAAGAACCCATGCATGCACTGGCCAATGAAGATCAAATGACTGTGTATTTTCATAATGGTTTTTGGCAACCCATGGATACTTTGCGTGAGAAGCAACTTCTAGAAGAACTTTGGCAAACAGGTGTTGCACCGTGGAGAGTATGGGATGCATGTCCAATTTTGGAAGAATAAAAAAGTTTTTTTAACCGGTCACACGGGTTTTAAAGGCAGTTGGTTAGCATTATGGCTCACATCGTTAGGTGCGAAAGTCACTGGCTATGCGCTTGCACCGGCAACTCAACCCAGTTTATTTGAATTAGCACAAATAGAATCCTGCCTTAATGCTTCTGTGATTGCAGATATACGCGATCTTGCAAGTTTAAAGAAAGCAGTGCAAGACGCTCAACCCGATATTATATTTCATTTGGCCGCTCAACCTCTTGTACGTTACTCCTACACAAATCCTGTTGAAACGTATGAAACAAATGTGATGGGTACAGTGCATGTATTAGAAGCTATGCGAGCATCATCAACAGCAAAAGTGTTAGTGAATGTGACGACTGATAAATGTTATGAAAATAAAGAATGGCATTTAGGTTACAAAGAAACCGATCCTATGGGCGGTTATGATCCTTATAGCAGCAGCAAAGGTTGTGCAGAGTTAGTGACATCGGCGTACAGAGCTTCTTATTTCAATCCGAATAATTGTGGGCTACACGGAAAATCTATTGCATCAGCTCGTGCTGGTAATGTAATAGGGGGTGGTGATTGGGCGCTTGATCGTTTGATTCCAGATATCATTACAGCGTTTCAGCAACATAAAAAACCGATTATTCGTTATCCTCACGCTATACGCCCATGGCAGCATGTTTTAGAACCGTTAAGTGGTTACATGAGATTGGCAGAAAAGTGTTGGAACGCACATGGTGATTATGCAGAAGCCTGGAACTTTGGTCCTCGTGATGAAGATTGTGTTTCAGTAGAATGGATAGCAAATAAATTATCACAACTTTGGGGAAATGGTGCTGCTTGGGAAGACGCAGCACCAGAATCTTTGCATGAAGCACATATTTTAAAGCTAGATATTTCAAAAGCAAAAACACGTTTAGATTGGCAGCCTCAATGGAATTTAACTCAAGCATTAGTCGCGACAGTTGAGTGGTATCAAGGTTGGATAAATAACTCCGACAC
Organism: Gammaproteobacteria bacterium; assembly: GCA_031291255.1. Taxonomy (GTDB): domain Bacteria; phylum Pseudomonadota; class Gammaproteobacteria; order DSM-16500; family DSM-16500; genus UBA5158. Next base: position 26,297 of record JARLJN010000050.1, on the reverse strand, counting down.
ACAGGCTTTAACATTACAACAAATAAAATCGTATACACATCATTTGGAGAAAGCATATGCGTAAAGAAGATTTCGTACACGTACCTTATGGGCGCACTGTTCATGGTCAAGAAGAAATTGATGCTGTGGTTCATGTATTAAAAACTTCAACGCAGATGGGTAAACATGTGAGGGGCATGGAAGAAGGCGTTGCTAATCTGTTTAGTAAAAAACACGGAATCATGGTGAACTCCGGTTCTTCTGCAAATTATCTTGCAATTGAATTATTGGATCTGCCTAAAGGTTCAGAAGTTATCACACCAGTTTTAACTTTCTCTACCACGGTTGCACCTATAGTCAAAAACGGTTTGATCCCTGTATTTGTGGATGTTGAAGAAGGTACATTCAACATAGATGCAAATAAAGTTGAAGAAATGATTACACCGAATACTAAAGCATTAATGATCCCCAATTTATTAGGTAACTTACCCGATTGGAAAAAACTGCATGAACTAGCAAAAAAATATAATCTTATTGCGATTGAAGATTCTGCAGATACGTTAGGTGCGACTATACAAGGTGAATCAGTTGGCAGTATGACAGATATTTCTACCACGAGTTTTTATGGATCTCATGTAATTAACTGTGGCGGTAATGGCGGTATGATTTGTGTGAACACCGATGAATTAAATGCACGTGCAAAATTGTTACGTAGCTGGGGACGTAGTTCATCACTGTTTGTGGAATCTGAAGCGATTGAAAATCGTTTCAATGTAGATGTAGAAGGCATTAAATACGATGCAAAATTTGTGTTTGAAGCTTTGGGTTATAATTTAGAACCTTCAGAAATGGGTGCTGCATTTGGTTTGGTTCAGTTAGGTAAATTACAAGATAACATAGATCTGCGTGTAAAATGGTTTGATGCGCACATGAATTTCTTCAAGCAATATGAAGAGTGGTTTATTTTACCTAAACAACTTCCACAATCTCGCACTGGCTGGTTAGCATTTCCATTAACTGTTCGTGATGACGCACCCTTCACACGTACTGACATGCAAATCTTTTTAGAAAACAGAAATATACAAACACGTACTGTGTTCACAGGTAATATTTTACGTCAGCCTGGCTTTAAAAATATTCAGCATCGTGCAAGTGAAAAAGGTTATCAATATGCCGATCACGTTATGCGTGGTGGTATCTTGATGGCTTGTCACCATGGCTTAAATGATGAATTGCTTGCGCATATACGTGAGTCCGTACAGGCTTTTGCTAAGCAATATGAATTAGTTAGCGCTTAATGTTTTATTTGCCCACAGAAGATTTAGAACACATCTGGAAAAAAGCCAATCGCTGTTTGCCTGAATTGATGAATGCAAAAATATTCATGACGGGTGCGACGGGTTTTTTTGGGCAATGGTTGTTGGAAAGCGTGCATTACGCAAATCATTTTTTTGATACTAAAATTGAAGTCTTAGCTTTAACGCGAAGCGCATCAGGCTTTATAAAAAAATCTCCTCATTTAGCACAAGCTCTATGGTTGAATTTTTTAGAAGGTGATGTCAGACATTTTTCATTTCCACAAAACGAATTTACACATGTGATACATGCAGCCACGGATGCAAGTGCTGCACTGAATCAAGCGAATCCTATGTTGATGTTGGATACAACATTTTTAGGAACACGACGTGTTTTAGAATTCGCAAAACAAGCGCAGGTAAAAAGTTTTTTATTAACGAGTTCAGGCGCTGTTTACGGTAAACAACCAGATGATATAGAAAATATCACAGAATCCTATACTGACGCTGAAAATCCAATAGAACAAAATTCAGCGTACGGCATGGGTAAATTAGCGGCTGAATATCTTTCATTACTTTATTTTCAACAATATAAACTACCCGTGAAGATAGCGCGTTGTTTTGCTTTTGTAGGTCCGCACTTACCATTAGATACACATTTTGCAATTGGAAACTTTATTTCGAATGCGTTAAATCAAGAACAAATTTCTATAGCGGGTGATGGCTCTCCATACCGATCTTATTTATATGCTGCTGACTTAATGATTTGGTTGTGGACTATATTATGTCATGGCACATCAGGCAGAAGTTATAATGTAGGTTCTGATCAGGCAATTAATATCGCTGATCTTGCACAGTTAGTTGCTGTATCTGTCACACCTTCTTTAGCTGTTAATATCGCACAAATTAAGAATCCAAATGTCTCAGCGCAACGATATGTGCCTAGTACTGAGCGTGCAAAACAAGAATTAGATTTAGATCTATGGGTTGATTTGCCTACGGCAATTCATAGAACAATTAATTGGAATAGGAGTTCCCGCTAAAGCTAAGGTATGCATGTATCTTTTGTGTTATGTGTAGGTTGGGTTGAGTGCTTTTTACGAAACCCAACATAACTGAGTCTGGAGAATAAGGTTTTCTTTTTTTAAAATCCCCAACAAGTCAGCAGTCGTGCATAGTTGTTGGGGATTTTAAAAATAAGAAAACTTTATTCTCCTATAACATACATTTGTAACGTATAGAAAAAGCTGATCATTACTTTTAGGCTTAGCAGGGGGCTACATTATTTATTTTTAAACTTCAAACAACTATGCACGACTGCTGACTTGTTTGAAGTTTAAAAATAAATAATGTAGCCCCCTGCGGAATAACGGCAAAGCACAAAAGATGTGTGCATACCCTAACCCTCTCTAGCAGGTGCTCTATAATAGGAATATATCAAATGCAAAAACTAAGTCATTATGTCGCTGAATTTTTAGCTGAAGCTGGGTGTGAACATGTGTTCATGTTGACTGGCGGTGGTGCCATGCATCTAAATGATTCGTTTGGCAGTCATGCTAAGTTACAAAAAATATATAATCATCACGAGCAAGCTTCCGCAATGGCTGCAGAAAGTTATGCGCGTTTGACTCGCAAAATTCCTATCGTTAATGTCACTACAGGCCCAGGTGGAATTAACACATTGAATGGCGTGTTTGGTGCATGGGTAGATTCATTGCCTATGTTAATCGTGTCAGGTCAAGTTCGTTATGATACTTGTGTTGGTAGTACTGATTTGCCATTGAGACAATTGGGCGATCAGGAATGCAATATAGTTGAAATGGTAAAGAGTATTACCAAATATGCTGTCATGATTTCTGATCCCAATACGATTAAATTTGAGTTACAAAAAGCGTTATGGTTAATTAAAAATGGACGTTGTGGCCCCGTGTGGATAGACATTCCTATGAATGTACAAGGTGCGATGATAGATCCTGCAATATTAAAAAGTTTTACTCCTGAAGAAGATGAGTTGTTTGAACTTGACCCTAAAGTCAGTGAAGAACAAATCAAAAATTTAATTAACAGAATTAATAAAGCTGAAAGACCCGTTATCTTGGCGGGCTCAGGTGTGCGACTTTCAGGAAGTCATGCACAGTTTTTAGAATTGATAGATGCACTAAAAATACCTGTGACCACAGCATGGAATTCACACGATGCATTGTACGATGATCATCCCTTACATTGCGGAAAGCCTGGTTCTATAGGTGATAGAGCCGGTAATTTTACTGTGCAAAATGCAGATTTGTTAATTGTGTTAGGTTGCAGATTGAATATACGACAAGTCAGTTATAATTTTGCTTCGTTTGCACGTAATGCACATATAGTCATGGTCGATATTGATAAAGCTGAATTAGCAAAACCCACTTTAAAAATTGATGAACCCCTACATGTGGATTTAGCTGATTTTATACCAGCATTATTAGCAGCTGCAAATTCAAATTCTATGAATGATAAAAATGAATGGGTAGCTTGGTGTAAAGAAAGAAAAAATAAATATCCCGTGGTATTGCCTGAGTACTGGAAAAATGAAAAAAGCGTGAATCCTTATTGTTTCATGCAACGTTTAAGTCAGCACTTGCCAGAAAATCAAATTATCGTAACAGGTGATGGCACAGCTTGTGTTGCCTCGTTTCAAGCTATGCATTTAAAACCAGGTCAGCGTCTTTATACTAATTCGGGTTGTGCATCTATGGGTTATGATTTACCGGGTGCAATAGGAGCTTGCGTAGGGTCAGAAGGCAAGACAGTGGTTTGTTTAGCAGGTGATGGTAGTATCATGCAAAACATTCAAGAGCTCGCTACCATTCAATTTAATCAATACCCCATAAAAATATTTATATTAAATAACAATGGCTATCATTCTATACGCCAGACTCAACAAAACTTTTTTGGAGAACCTTTGGTTGGAGTAGGGCCAGACAGTGGTTTAGGCTTTCCAGATTTTTCTAAACTTGCGGTTGGATTTGGTTTACCGTTTGTACGTTGTCATGTGCATGATGAATTAGATAGCTCAATTGAAGAAGTGATGAAAATCCAGGGCCCAGTGATCTGTGAAATTATGTTGGATTTACAACAACAATTTTCACCAAAGTTATCGTCAAGACGATTAGAAGACGGCCGCATGGTAACCAGTCCGTTAGAGGATATGACTCCTTTTCTAAGTCGAGAGGAATTGGCGGAAAATATGCTTATTGAAACGGAAACATGTTAATGAAAACACTATTCTTAACGGGTGGAACGGGTGAGATAGGTGCAGCTATCTTGGAAAAATTTAAAAAACAAAATTACACAGTGCTGGCACCCAATCGATTAGAGCTGGATTTACAATCCTCAGCTGCAGTTGATAATTATTTAAAAGAATTAAATGTCACAGTCGATTCTTTTGTTCATTGCGCAGGGTTTAATACTCCTAAACCATTTTCTGAATTAAGTGAAGACGATGTACGCAATACATTTCAGATCAATGCATTTTCATTTTATAGTTTGTCGCATCATTTAGTGAAACATAATTTATTAAAAAATCCAGGCTCTATCGTAGCAATCTCGTCTATTTATGGTGATTTTTCACGTAAAGGACGTTTTGCTTATTCAGCGTCTAAGCATGCGCTCAATGGCATGGTGAAGACTTTAGCATTAGAGCTGGGCGAAAAAAATATTAAAGTGAATGCTGTCTCACCAGGCTTTGTCGATACGAAAATGACTAGCAAAAATAATAGTGCTGCCACCATAGAAGATTTTAAAAAAAGAATTCCATTGGGTCGATTAGCTGCTGTTGAAGACATTGCTGAGGTGGTTTATTTTCTCAGTGCTAATAATAATTATATTAATGGTCAGTGCATTATTGCAGATGGCGGATATTCTGTTGGAGGTTTTCAATCATGAAAACGAATAGTTTTATCGTTGATAGTAAGCAATTTTTTTGTGATGAAATGCCGATTGAGACAAGCTCATTTAATATTAAGTCTATCCCACGTTCTTATAGTGTTAATTGGGTTGAAGATGAAAACCCGCTTGCAGAAGTGAATAAAATTCTGGCTGAGAATCCAAAGAATTTATTATTTATAGATAAAAATGTATTAGCGCATTATCGTGATTTACTGACGGTTTCTGATGATAGAATTTGTGTGTCTGATGCAACTGAAGAGTTTAAAACGCTTGATGGCGTGAGAAAATTGTTAGATTTTCTGTATGATAATGAATTTACTAAAAGCAATATGTTAGTGGTCGTGGGTGGTGGAATTACGCAAGACATAGGCGGCTTTGTTGCGGCATCTTATAAGCGCGGTATCTCGTGGACGCTTTTCCCAACCACATTATTATCTATGTGTGATAGTTGCATAGGTGCGAAAACCGGCGTGAATTATCGTAAAGCAAAAAACCAAATCGCATTATTTTCAGCACCGACTAAAGTGGTTATGAACTTACGCTTTCTTAAAACGTTAACACAAGAAGCGCTGCAATCTGGATTAGGCGAGATTTTAAAATTATGTATCATAGGCGGTGAAAATTTTCTTGAGATTTATGCGCGACATGTTGAAAACGGTAAAGTTAAACAAACTCAGGATTATAAAATATTAATACTGAATGCGCTTAGTATTAAAAAAGCGATTATAGAAGAAGATGAATTTGAAGCTAATTATCGTAAAAGTTTGAATTACGGTCATACACTAGGTCATGTTATAGAAGGGCTGACTGATTATGCTATCCCTCATGGACAAGCCATCAGTATAGGTATGATATTAGTCAATGAATTAAGTTATCAAAATGGATTGTTAACTGAAAATCAAAAAGAAAAATTGAATGAGTTATGTTTGGGATTATTGAATCAATCAATCTTTACCATTATGCAAAATCTTTCAACTGAGACCTTGTTAGATTTATTGAGAAATGATAAAAAAGTAGAGAATGCTGAGGTTAAATTTGTATTCATCAAAACAGCTGGCGAAACATGTTTTGTGAAATTAGCTTTGGATACACAATTGTTATCGAAAATAAATTTAGTGATACAAAGTTATTTCATTAAAGCTGTTGAGCATATGTAACCCGGATTTTCGCAACGCTCATCCGGGCTACAAAAAAATGGAGTATAACGAAAAATGAATAAAAGAAGGTTGCGTGATTTTATTGATACGTACAACAGCCAAAAAGGCTGCCGAAGAAAATATTTTTTTTGTTATCCCTCTGCTTCTGAAGATATGCAAAAATTGATTAATTACACTAACCGATTGGGGGAAGGAGGTTTCTTAATAACTTCCGAACTCAAAAAGTTGCAAAGTATTTTAGAAAATAATTTATTTAGAAAAAAGAATGAGGGATCATTAACAAATAAAATTTTTCGAAATATTTATGACGAACTGAGAGCTGATCCTGTTATTCGTAAAATGCCTAATTTTAGGTGGTGATTAGCGAATTGTTAACAGCTCCTATATCTCTTCATAAGCATATTTGCTGCTTTTAGTAGTGAATATACGCTTGCTTAAATAATAACTAAAGAAAGGCATAATACTTGTAGCAATAGCCCCGCTAATGTATGAGTTAAAGATAAAAAGATTTAGCATTTTTATCAAGACTATAGTCATTATGCAGATTACACCGGCATTCATAACAAACTTTAACAAGAGTTTATTATTTTTATTTTTGAAAACGAATATCCCCGTGGTCTTGAAATTAAATAACAATCCGAGAGCAGTGGACAATATAACAGCCATGTAATCAGGAACATGAAGAAAAAGAAAAATTGCAAATACACTGTATCCGAAAATAGTATTGATAACCCCAATGATGAGGAACATGAATAATTGCCGATTCTGATCAATTAATGATCTGATGGTTTTTGAACGGTGAGATAGTAATCTATTCATAAAATCTCAGGTAAATGCTAGACTACAACGCTTTACGATAATGGGAGTTTCCCGCTAAAGAGGGCTAAGATATTGTTTCGCACTCCAAACAGCACATCATGTGCTTAACGATGCCATCCATGGCATCAAGTCGTGCTTCACAATATCTTAACCCTCTCTAGCGGGAACCGCTTTTAATAGTCAAAATGGTTTAAAATCTTATGGCGTATGCTAGCAGATTAAAAGTTGGCATTAAACAACTTTTATACCTAGATCAATTGGTCAGATATTCATTACTTTACAGAGCAAGCCAAGCTTTTGTGGGCTTAGGGACTATCTTCGTCATCACCCGATGGTTTAAACCCGAAGAGCAGGGATATTATTATATTTTTGCTAGCCTGTTGGGTTTGCAAGTCTTGTTCGAGCTAGGTCTTTCCTTTGTGATTTTGCAGTTCAGCGGGCATGAGTTTGCAACACTTTCCTGGTCTAACGATAAAGTGATACAGGGCCCTCCTGATAAGATTGCAGAATTTAAAGTTTTCTTAGCTAAATGTTTTAAAGCCTATGCTTTCATTGCCATTATTGCTTTTTGTATGGTTTGGCTGGGCGGCTATTTATTTTTTATTCATGCAAAGAATACATCTACCGTCAATTGGAACATGCCTTGGCTTTTGTTGTGTTTAGCAACATCAGGAAATCTTTTACTAGCACCTTTTTTAAGTATCATTGAAGGCAGCGGCTTAGTCGTTCAAATTAATCAGTTTAAAACAATACAGAATACGCTGGGCGCTGTAGCCATGTGGTTGGCAATGATAGCGGACACGCATCTTTATAGCATAGCCATAGATGCTGTTGTTTGTTTAGCGATTACATTCGGCTGGTTGCTATACTATTTTTCTGATCTCATAAAAAAAACTTATCAAGGTTTGTTTACACCAAATCAAATTCCTTCATTAGTCTGGGCTCAAGAAGTTTGGCCTATGCAGTGGCGCATGGCGATTAGTTGGATATCAGGTTATTTTCTTTCACAAATCTATATACCCATTATATTTTATTATCATGACAGTGTTTCTGCTGGCAAGTTAGGTATGAGTTTGGCAGTTTGTAATATGTTGTCGTTGTTTTCTATTAGCTTTATGACAGCTTATAACCCGCGTATGTGTCAATTGATAGCCCAGAAGAAATGGGAAAATCTACACGCACTTTTTAACAGATTATTTATACATTCATTGATATTAACCAGCTTAGCAGCAGCTGCGATTTTTATTTGTATGAATTTACCTTTGTTGAGTTTTTTGACGAAACGTTTTGTATCTCCTTATGAAATGCTATTACTGCTTTCCACTGTGGTAGTGAGTTATATGATAGGCGCTGCAGCACAACTACTACGTGCATTTAAGCGAGAGCCTTTTGTCTGGGTTTCATTGATAGGTGCCATACTCAATGCATCACTCGCTTGGTGGTTTGGAAAAAAATATTCGATTTTAGGAATAGCATACGTTTATCTCTTAGTTAATCTATGCTACGGATTACCTACCGCCTGGCTGATCTGGAAAAAAAATACAATAAATTTATGGCGTAAAAATGAGGAAGTAATGCAATGCCCTTAATTAGTATTGTTACGGCTTGTTATAATGAAGAAGAAAATGTTAATGAAGTTTACCAACGTGTTAAAAATGTCATGTCTGCGTTAAGCAATTATCAGTACGAACATATTTTTATTGATAATGCCTCTGGTGATACGACAGTAGAAAAACTTAAAGAAATCGCAAAGTGTGATTCGAATGTTAAGATCATTGTAAACGCACGTAACTTTGGTCACATACGTTCTCCCTTTTATGGGTTAATGCAAGCAAAAGGCGATTTAGTGATGTCTATTGTGTGTGACTTGCAGGATCCACCTGAACTTATTCCTGAGTTTGTAAAAAAATGGGAAGAAGGGTTTAAGATAGTGGTGGGTGTAAAGGAGACCACATCAGAAAATAAAATCATGAGTTTTTTTAGAAAATTTTATTATAGACTGATTTCAAAGATTGCCAGTACTAAACAAATTAAACATTTCACCGGCTTCGGGTTATACGATAAGAAAATTATAGAAGCATTGAAAACATTTGATGATCCTTATCCTTATTTTAGAGGCATGATTTCAGAAGTAGGTTTTGAAATCGCTGAAATTCCATATCATCAGCCCCTGCGTGAAAAGGGTTTAACGAAAAATAATTTTTATACACTCTATGATATGGCTATGTTAGGTATTACCAGTTATTCCAATATCCCTATACGGTTAGCTATTTTGTCAGGGTTTATTTGTGCGTTAGCGAGTATTGCAGTGGCTATTGTATTCTTTGTTTTAAAATTATTATTTTGGAATCATTTTACAGTGGGTGTTGCTCCTATCTTAATAGGTATTTTCTTTTTTGCCGGTGTGCAATTGTTCTTTATAGGTTTGTTGGGCGAATATATTTCTTCTATACATACACACGTGAAGCGTAGACCTTTGGTATTTGTAAAAGAAACTGTGAATATTGATATATAGGCTGTCGCATTAATGAATAATAATTTTGAGATCAAAACAAAGAGTGCGACACAGTTAATCATAATACATTTATTGCTGTGTACTATAGGATTGTTAGGCAGTACGTTCGATATTTTATATTTGTGGGCTAAGCGAGCAGCAGAAAAGATTTCAGTATTTTTGCCTTATACTAGCTGGGCTCACATGACATTGGCGAAAAATAAAACCTCCTTTATGGCGGGATATGTTGGTTGTGTCATTGTGTTATTTTTATATTCAATTTTTGCGATGATGATTTTTAATCTGGTTGCAAGAATGAAGGATAATTCTAAAATAGTCGTATTCAATAAAAAAGAATCATACTTACTTTATGCGCTAGCTGTTTTTATAGCGAATACTGTTTTATTTTATGAATTCATGCATTTTCGATCAGTGACATTCTGGGCATTGTTAACCTTGGCATGGTTAATTATATTATGTGTACCTTTTTATAAAATCTTTAATGTAATAGCAGAAAAAATCTATTTACACTTGCCTGCAAAATTAATTTCATATGTCTTAATAGTGATAGCTTTAGCATTGTTTGTTTTTGCAATATCTCCCTATTTAAAAGGCTCTCAATTACAAGTCAGTAATGATTTTTTATGGGTGCCTGAAAGTACTTTAATAAATGGAAAATACGTCGATAATAATTCGTATATTATGGCTAATGGCATAGGCGGTTTATTTTCAAATCATAGTGTGAAGTCTTCCAGTGATTTGAACTTAGCAGAGTATAACACTGTTAAAGTGAATGCTCCTGGGGCTGAGATAGCGAGCAATTTATTTTTCAATAAAAAACTCAATCTGTTATTCATCAAACCTGAGGCTATTGCTAAAGGCGCTAATGTATCATTATGTTTTTTAGTAGATGCACAGGCCTGTAGAGATATACAAACTTTTACGCCAAAATTACAACCAAGTTATACACCTGACGTTTTGCAATTTATCCAAAAAAACTCGTATGAACTTTCAAATGAAGTCATTGCAGGTCATTATTTTCATCATCATTTCGCTATGATGGGGCCGCTCAATGAAGTTTTACTCGGAAAGCCTAGCACTAATATTATCTATCTTTATGGGCTAGGTAATACGCTGGTGGTGATGAATTTATTGCATCATTTTACGAGTGGTTATAGCTTTGAAAATTATATCATGGTTCTTTATTCATTTTACCCTCTATATTATTTGTTCTTAGTTCTTACTTGTGCGGTCATTTTTAGAAATGTGCGCTATGTTAGTTTTGTTTCAGTTTTTAGTATTTCACTTATTTTCCTTATGGGCTTTGAGTTAGTGAGATTGGCTCCAGGGTACAACCCATTAAGGCACTTATTGGATTTGCCATTGATTTTGCTTTTGTATGGATACTTACAATCAAAAAAAGAGGATTTTTTATATTTAATTTCTGCTTGTTTAATCACGCTATTCGCTATCATAGCAAATGTAGAATTTGGATTAATGATGTTGGGGGCGTTAATAGCTACAGTTGCGTTGCATGTTTTATTGAGTACTAAAAAATATGCTAATTTACTTGTCGTTGCTATAACCATTTTAGTTTCGGGATTGGTATTACATGTTATAGGCGAGCACACAGGAAAGGGTATGATGGGTTTATATTCCATCTTGGGTGTATCCGTTTCACCTATGTTTAAGCCTACTATCCTGATTTTGTTAGCGCTTGTTGCATCCGGTTATATAGGCCTGTTTTTGATTGCTTATAAAAAAGGTTTGAAACAACCCGCTTTATATATCTTAATGTTTTTATTTTTTTATACCCAATGCTTATTACTTTATTATGTTTGGTATACAGAATTAGGGCATCTTGCTGCAACTAGTCCAATCTGGCTAATGTGCTTTTTTCTATTCTATAAAGAAATTCTAAGCTGTATAGATAAAGATAAAATAGTCGAAAGTTATTCTATGATAGTATTGTACGCGGCTTCTATTATTTTGTTGTCCTTCTCAAGTTATCGCTATTTCCATCAACAACATTTATATCAAAGTATTTTCCGCGATCACAAAGTCTATCAATGGGATTTCGACAAAGCGCATTTTCAATCAAGCATGAATCCATCTGTATTTCATGAAGCGGCTAATCTCATTAATCAATTTAACCCCTCCAATACAATTTATATTATTTCGAAATACGATGATATTCTTCCGTTATTGGCAAATAAATACAGTGCTATGCCTTATTTAGAACTTGCAACCTCGTTAGTTACTTCTAATGAAATCAAAAATTCTGCGGATGCAATATTGTTAGGAAAACCAAAATATATCTTTGTAGATTCCGATATTAACGATACGCATGTGGGCGACATAATTGATAATTCAAATCCTTCTAGATCACAGCTAGGAGCATATGATCCGTTTAACGTTATGTATGATAAAGAAAGGCTGAGTTATGGCAGGGTCTTAGTGATAAAAGAATTAAAATCTGTTTTTGATAGAGTTTCGAGTGACTATAAATTGATTGCAGAAGGTTATCTCATCAGTGTCTACGAGCGTAAATAATATGATAGCTTGGAATAATGAATTACTTGAACCCGTGATTATTACTTTCAATCGCGCTAAAAATTTAGCAGCGACATTGAATGCATTTTATAATGCGGGCTTAAGCAGCATGCGTTTGCATGTGTTAAATAATGCGTCTACAGATGACACTGCATTGGTTGTAAAAGCCATGCAAAGTAAATGGAAAAATTTAATTTATCACGAAAACGCTTTTAACATAGGCGGAAATGCCAATATTTTAAGATCAGTTGAGTTTTCTGATTCGACTTATCATTGGGCTATAGGTGATGATGATGAGTGGTTGTTGAAGCCTGAATTATTAGCTGAGCTTATGCAAGTGATGCAAAAGGGAGATGCGAATGTCATACGACTGGGTTGGTTGGTGTCTAGTGCTAGTCGAGCTAAAACACTGACGGGGCTACAGCTGGCAAAGTCCGAAAATTTATTTTTTGCAAGTGTCAGTATGATTTCTGCAACAATTGTTAAAAGAGATATTGTGACACACTATTTACCGCTAGCTTATCAAAATATTGCAGACAGTTATCCTCAATTAGTGCCCATGATTTGCGGTACTGAAGATACGCTTTTAAATGTGTATACACTGTCACAGAATCTAATGATACACACGCCTAGCACTACACCAGGTTATTTTTCGGGTGATTTGGAATGGTATGCAGGATGGTTTAGAACATCTCGATTTTTAAAAAATGTAGCATTGAAAAAAAGTTTTATCAATGAGGTCACTTTGTACATGTGCAGAGACAAGCCTGGTAGCATTAGGCAATTCGCATCATTAGTTAAAGTATTGCTTTATTATAAAAGTTTTAATTTAAGTCAAACGTCTTATTTATTTTCTATGTTTGCTTATGGCCAAGGCTGGAGATTGAGAATTGCTTTGTTAATAGTAGTGAATGCTATTTTTCCCGTTAAATTTTTATCTTTTTTAAGAAAATTATATTTGCCTAAAAAAATTATAAATGTTGATAGAGCGAGACTATAACTTTGAAAGAAGTCATTAAAATATCAAATCCATTTTTAAGCATAGCTATACCTACATGGAATCGATGTGAGTATTTAAGAAATAATATACTCAATTTGATTCAGCAAGTTGAATTTTTGCATTTAGACAATGTAGAAATTTTTATATCAGATAATGCATCCACTGATGGTACTGAAGCGATGTGCCGTCAATTTACTGATGATTATTCTTATATTAATCATCACAGGCATGACAAAAATTATGGTGCTAATTTTAATTTCGAATCCGTACTCAAGTTAGCTCAAGGTGATTATATATGGCTTTTAGGTGATGATGATTTATTAGCACCTAATGTGATTAAAAAAGTTATAGCAGATATTCAAACATATCATCCTGATGTTGTTCTAGGCGGCGCTTTAGATAGTGATACTCTAAAAAAAGAAACACATCTGAGTATAGATAAAATTGTTCTGACCAATTATTCTATTTTTGCTAAAGAAAGCTTAATCGAATTGGCTGGAAAAATGAGTGGTGTTATTTTCAAAAAAGAAAGTATCATGCCCATATTACAATTAGCAGAAAAAATTATACTTCAAACTAAAACGCCTTGGCCTCACTTGGCGTGGTTAATTCTGTTATTAAATAACCCAGAAAAAAAATGTCTTTTACTGCCGTATGGTATTAATTTATTGGTGAGTGAGAATTGGCATAATCTTTTATTCAGTGGTACTAAGCTCATTGATATACACTTTATTGCGCAACAGAAATTAATTATCGCTTTGAACCCTAACCTGTCTCATTTGTTTTATGTGAATTTAATTAATCAGATCGCAGTAAAACGAATTTCAATTTTAATTAAGTGTGTTGTTTACTCAACGTATTTGGATTCATATAGTGAGCCACTTAAACTCGCGTTGTCATTTTTACCTAATCTGCTTGGACTGAAAAATAAATTTTATTTTATGGTATTTCTTATTCTTCCCCTCTGCATTCCTGCTGTCATGAGAAAAATAATATTAAATGTTGTTGCCTATTTTCCAGGATCTATGCTTTTAAAGCTTAAGCAAACTTTACGAAATTTAAAAAAATCAAAATTTATCTTAAATAATAAGGCGGATAATTTAAGAGAGCATTTTGACGTAAATCAGTTGTAGCCCGGATTGAGCGCTGCGAAAATCCGGGATTGTTTGCATCAATCATTTAAATCCTACCCAGGATTTTGCAGCGCTCAATCCGAGCTGCTTAGCTGGGAGGCATGAGCATAAATCGCACCAATAATGAGTATTTTGACAGAAAGATGCGACATTTTTTGACCTCAATTGGCTGTTAATTTGTGTAAATAAAGAGTATCATTTCGCGTTTGTTTCGCCCGATTATAAAAAAGGACCATTTATATATGCAAAAAGAATATCTTTTTACCTCTGAATCCGTTTCAGAAGGTCATCCGGATAAAATTGCTGACCAAATTTCGGACGCCATTTTGGACGCAATGCTAGAACAAGACCCTCGTTCGCGAGTCGCCTGTGAAACCTTTGTTAAAACAGGTATGGTGTTAGTGGGCGGTGAGGTGACCACCTCTGCCTGGGTAGATATTGAGCAAATCACACGTAATGTAGTGCGTGATATTGGTTATAACAGCTCAGAAATTGGCTTTGATTGGGAATCCTGTGCGGTAATGTCAGCCATAGGTAAACAATCCCCAGATATCGCTCAAGGTGTTGATAGAGATAAGAATGAAGAACAAGGTGCCGGTGACCAAGGTTTAATGTTTGGTTACGCGAGCAACGAAACAGCAGGATTCATGCCAGCCCCCATTTATTACGCGCATGAGTTAGTGAAGCGCCAGGCAAAATTACGTAAAGAAGGCGTATTAAGCTGGTTAAGACCTGATGCAAAAAGCCAAATTACCTTTAGATATGTAAACGACAAGCCAGTCGGCGTTCAAACCGTCGTATTATCTACTCAACATCACCCAGATATTAGCCACGCCGATTTGACCGAAGCCGTTATTGAAGAAATCATTAAACCTACATTGCCAGAACAATGGCTAGATAAAGATACCAAATTCTTAGTGAACCCTACCGGACGCTTTGTGATAGGCGGACCTTTAGGAGATTGCGGCCTGACAGGACGAAAAATTATCGTTGATACATACGGCGGGATGGCTAGACACGGCGGTGGTTGTTTCTCAGGAAAAGATCCATCCAAAGTCGATCGATCAGCGGCTTATGCTTGTCGTTATGTTGCTAAAAATATCGTTGCATCCGGCATAGCAGATCGTTGCGAAATCCAAATTTCATACGCTATTGGTGTTGCAGAACCGACTTCTATACACGTAGAAACCTTCGGCACTGGCAAAATTACCGATCAAGAAATCATACATTTAATACGTACCAACTTTGATTTACGCCCATATGGGATAATCAAAATGTTAGATTTGTTGAAACCTATGTACAGACAAACTGCAAGCTACGGCCATTTTGGACGTAATGATTTAGATCTCAGTTGGGAAAAAACTGATAAAGTTGAAACATTACGCGAAGCCGCTAATTTAAAAAGGAGCATAGAATATGCATGCGCAAACGGTTAATTCATTAACAACCCATGATTATAAAGTCAGTGATCTTACTCTAGCAGATTGGGGCCGCAAAGAAATTCGCATTGCAGAAACAGAAATGCCAGGTTTAATGGCGTTGCGTGAAATGCATAAAGGCAAACAACCTTTGAAAGGTGCGCGCATAGTTGGCTGTTTACATATGACAGTACAAACCGCTGTACTCATAGAAACATTAGTGAGTTTAGGTGCTGAAGTCAGATGGTCCTCCTGTAATATTTTTTCAACACAAGATCATGCAGCCGCTGCGATGGCAGAAGCTGGCATTCCTGTGTTTGCTTGGAAAGGTGAAACGGAAGAAGAATTTTGGTGGTGCATAGAGCAAACCGTTAGAGGTCCTAATGACTGGACACCTAATTTAATATTAGATGATGGCGGTGATGTGACTTTATTGATACATGATAAATATCCAGAACTGTTGAAAAACATTAAAGGTCTTTCAGAAGAAACCACCACAGGCGTGCATAGACTTTATGAAATGTTTAAAGTCGGAAAATTAAAAGTGCCTGCAATCAATGTGAATGACTGTGTAACCAAATCTAAATTCGATAATTTATATGGTTGCCGTGAATCATTAGTCGATGGCATTAAACGTGCAACGGATGTAATGATAGCGGGCAAAATTGCAGTGGTTTGTGGTTACGGTGATGTAGGTAAAGGTTGTGCGCAATCATTGCGTGGTTTGGGTGCAACAGTATGGGTGACAGAAATCGATCCTATTTGTGCATTACAAGCAGCAATGGAAGGTTATCGTGTAGTGACCATGGAACACGCTGCGCCACAAGGTAATATTTTTGTGACTGCAACAGGTAATGAAAGTGTAATTCGTCATGAGCACATGCTAGCAATGCAAGATCAAACTATCATTTGTAACATCGGACACTTTGACTCTGAAATTGAAATTGCATCATTACGTCAATATGAATGGGAAAATATTAAACCTCAAGTTGACCATGTCATTTTTCCTGATGGCAAACGTATCATTGTGTTAGCGGAAGGACGTTTAGTGAATTTAGGTTGTGCGACTGGCCATCCTAGTTTCGTGATGTCTGCCTCGTTTACTAACCAAGTGTTAGCGCAATTAGAACTTTGGCAGCATGCAGAAAAATATCCGGTTGGAGTGCATTTGTTACCTAAATATTTAGATGAAATGGTTGCACGTTTACACTTGAAAAAAATAGGCGTGAATTTAACAGAGCTCACACAAGAACAAGCTAAGTATTTAAATGTTCCTGTGGAAGGTCCATACAAACCCGATAATTATCGTTATTGATCTTACAGGAAGTCTCTATGAAACAATTTCACATTTATGGAATTGGAAATGCATTAGTCGATATCGATTTCGAAGTGAGCTTGGATACGATAGAACGTCTTAACATTGATAAGGGTGTCATGACCCTTATCGATGAAGCAACGCATCATAAATTGTTAAGAGAGCTTGAAGGTATTAAACATCTCAAAGCTTGCGGTGGTTCTGCCGCTAACAGCTTGTTTACTGCGCAACAATTAGGTGCAAAAACATTTTATTCATGCAAAGTTGGCAATGATAAGACTGGTGATTTTTTTGCACGTGAAATGATTTTTCATGGCATAGAAACCAATGTGAAAGCTGAAGGACGTGAAGGCGTTACAGGCAAATGTATAGTCATGGTAACGCCTGATGCAGACAGGACGATGAATACTTTCTTAGGTGCAACATTTAATTTCTCTAAAGAAGATTTATCTGAACTGGCATTGCAAAATGCAGAGTATCTTTATATTGAAGGATACTTAGTTGCGTCTCCTACTGCGTGTGAAGCGGCTATTCTTGCTAGAAAACTTGCTCAAGAAAATAATATTAAAACCGCTATTAGTTTATCAGATCCAAACATGGTGACTTATTTTAAAGACGGCCTTTGTGAAATTATAGGTGGTCAGGTTGACTTGTTATTCTGTAATGAACGCGAAGCTTTATTATTTACGGGTGCAGAAACATTAGATGATGCTAAACAAAACTTGAAAAACTATGCAAAAACATTTGCTATTACTCTGGGTGGAGAAGGATCAGTCATTTTTGATGGCAATGAATTTTTCCATGTTCCTGCTTATGAAGCGCCAGTGATAGATACAGTTGGTGCCGGCGATGTGTTTGCTGGAACATTCTTGTATGGCATTACGCATGGGTTCTCCTATCGTGAAGCAGCAGACCTTGCCAGCTTTGCTGCAGCAAAAGTTGTTGCGAAATTTGGGCCTCGTTTAAATCAAGCGGAAATTGCAGATGTGATAGCTGCTATTCCACAAGAACAAATTTACGCTTAATTAAATATGCAAATGAATTACATGGTTTTGTAGCTTTGTAGGTTGGGTTGAGTGCTTTTACGAAACCCAACATAACTGAAATGGGAGAACAAGGTTTTCTTTTTTTACATCCCCAACAAGTCAGCAGTCGTGCATAGTTGTTGGGGATGTAAAAAAAAGAAAACCTTATTCTCCCTATAACATACATTTGTAGCGTATAGAAAAAGCTGTAGGTTGAGATTGAAAAGCACTCAACACATAGCCTTACCTATAAGTATTAGGACTTTTGAAAATGAATAGAACGCTCTTAATAATTAAGCACCCCAGTCCTGTCGTCCCGGACAAGCGCCGTCAACAGCCATTGATCATATAACTGGCCTATCACGGCGCGCGATCCGGGATCCAGTCTTTTTAGCTGTCTTCTCAATGCTGCTAAAAACCTAGATCCCGGATCGCGCGCCATGTTAGAACAGTTATACTTTAATATTTTGTGGATGGCGCTTGTCCGGGACGACAGGGCTGGGGTGCTTAATTATTAAGAGCGTTCTATTCATTTTCAAAAGTCCTAATACTTATGGTAAGGCTATGGCTTAATCCGGGCTACGTGTTTTGTTGTTGTTCCCTACGAAGATCCGCAAAATAGCTATGTACGCTGCTGGGTCTTGGCACAACACCAAACATCTATTTTGGCAGCACCAGCTGCACGTAACGCTTGGCAAAAATGGGTAATCGTTTGCCCTGTGGTGATCACATCATCGAGCACTGCCACATGTAACCCCTTAAAACTTCGGGTAATTTTAAAGGCATTTACCAGATTTTGCTTTCTCTCCTGTTTATGTAACCTAGCCTGAGCATCCGTGTATTTCACTCTATGACAGCCTTTGATGACCAGCGGTAATTTCAATTTATGAGCCAATGGGCGAGCGATTTCTATGGTTTGATTAAAGCCTCTTTCACGCTGGCGTTTAGGGTGAAGCGGGATAGGGATAATAAGATCAGGCAGCGGCCTTGCTTGATACCATGCTGAGATAACAGCTTCATACATCAAATCGCCTAAGATGTTGGCGTTAATTAAACGTTCATGAAATTTTAATTCCATAATCATTTTGGTAATGGGGGTGACGTAGTTAAATAGGGCAAAAGTGGTATCAAAAGGCGGGTTGTTTGCAAGGCAGCTGCCACAGAGTAGGTCAGCATTAGGGGGTGAAAAAGCAAAAGTATTCGCGCAGCGAGGACAACTCTGAGGTAAAATAGGCAGCTCATGCAGGCAGTCTGCACATAAGTCCTGTTCTCTGGCGCTGGGATAATGGCATAAAATGCAAGTATAGGGGAAAAGCCAGGCCAATACTTTTTTAAAATAATTAGGTGTAGTCATTACAGTTATGTCTCATAAAAAATTAATGTCAGTTCATCCACAAAAATATGCTGAAATCTCGGTGTTAGCACAGAGCCTCGCAGCAGAATTGTTGAATCGATTAGAGTGGGTAAAGCTGCAGCCTAAAGTAATTTTAGACGTAGGATGTGGGCCAGGAAATTCAGTTGAGAAATTAAAACAACGTTATCCTGATGCAAAGGTGATAGGTATAGATGCGGCTTATTCTATGTTGCAGTATGCGCACATACAAGATGTCTCATCAGAATTTATTTGTGCAGATGCGCAATCACTACCTTTAGCAAATGACACTGTGGATTTGTTATTTGCAAATTTAGTTTTACCATGGATGTCAGATTTGAATGCTGTTTTTAAAGAGTGGAAACGTGTTTTACGCCCAGAGGGATTATTGGTATTTACCAGTTTAGGTCCAGACACATTAGCAGAGTGGAGAAATGAATTAGCGCATGTACAATTAACAGATTGCATTGATATGCATGACATAGGCGATATGTTGGTGCGAGCGAAATTTTCTGATCCTGTGATGGATGTGGATTACATAACGTTAACGTATAAAGATATTAATCAACTGTTAAATGAATTGGAAATCACAGGCATCATTGTTCCTGAAGAAAATAATTCTTATGCAGCTGCTAAAAATAAGCAGTCTGCTGAGAGCGTTTATACTACAAGTTATGAAATTATTTATGGTCATGCTTGGGGTCCGCTTGCGACTACGGATCATACTGCAGATGATGATGGCATAGTGAGAATTCCTCTGTCACATTTACGACGACGACGCTAAAATAAACGATTACAAACGAGGCATAAGAAAGCATGGAAGATATTTACATTGGTGTAGATGGCGGCGCAACAAAATCAAAAGTGCGCGTTGAAAAATCAGATGGAACATTGCTAGGCGTTGCGATAGGAGGTCCTGCAAACATTACGCGTATGCCAGTTGAAAAAGCATGGGATGCTATCTATGCAGCCTTAAACGAAGTTTTAGAACCTCACAATATATCACTAGCAAATAAAAATTATAAATTTCACATAGGATTAGGTTTAGCAGGCTGTGAATTACCTGATGTGCGAGCAGACTATTTAAATCAATCTCATTCATTCACCACTATAAAATTAACGTCAGATGCACATGTTGCCTGTTTAGGTGCACATAACGGTGCAGATGGAGAAATCATTATTATTGGTACAGGTGTAGTCGGTTACCAAATACAAGGTGATGTTGATAACAGAGTGAGTGGATGGGGTTTTCCACATGATGATGAAGGCGGTGGTGCATGGTTAGGTTTGGAAGCTGCGCGTTTAACCTTTCAAAGTTTAGATCACCGCATAACAGCTTCGCCTTTGTTAGAAGATGTGTTTGCCTTTTTTGAAAACGATTTAAATCAATTTGTCACATGGGCTAATCGCGCAAGCTCCAGTGAGTTTGGCCGCTTAGCACCATTAGTCATTAAGCATAGTCAGCAAGGTGATGATCTTGCCATTCAATTAATGAAAAAAGCAGCGCTTGCTGTTGATCTTGTGGGTAGTGCATTAATGAAAACTCAAAAACAAAAAAACAAATCATTACCTTGTGCATTGTTCGGCGGCATAGCGCCTTTTGTAGAGCCTTGGTTAAGTGCGGAATTGCGTGCACGTTTAGTGCCTCGCAAGGGCGATGCAAATGTAGGCGCGATTTTGATGATTAAACAGGTGATGCGGAAAGATTGTAGCCCGGATTAAGCGCAGCGAATCCGGGAATGAGTGAGATAGAATACAAAACATGGAATAAAATATTCAAGGAATCTTATGTCATCACACATGCATCAAGAAGCACTTTCAGTGCCTGATTTAGTCGCGCAACAGCTATCAGCCAATTACGCAGTACTCACTGAGTTAGCCATGCGAGTACATGCGCAAAAACCTTTATTTGCAATGACTATTGCCAGAGGGAGTTCTGATCATGCAGCCACGTTTGCAAAATATTTATTAGAAACGCAAATGGGAATGATTACAGCATCAGCAGCACCCTCAGTCGTTACAATTTATAAAACAAAATTATTTTTAAAAAATTGTTTAGTAATTGCTATTTCTCAATCAGGTGAAAGTCCAGATCTAACTGAAATGCTAAGCGCTGCAAAAGAAGCAGGTGCGATTACAGTTGCATTTGTCAATCAACAAGATTCTCCGCTCGCAGAGATAGCAGAATTTGTTGTGCCATTAGGTGCAGGAAAAGAAATCTCAGTCGCTGCAACGAAAAGTTATTTGCTGACCTTGAGTGCTCTCGTTCAATTCGTTGCTTTACTAAAACAAGATCCACTCATGCTGCAAGTGTTGACACAACTGCCCGCTGCATTAGCAGAAGCTGCTAGTATGGATTGGACTAAAGCCATTGATATTTATCGTGAAAAAACCAGTACATTTGTCGTTGCTCGCGGTTATGGATTTCCTATTGCCCAAGAAGCGGCGCTGAAATTTAAAGAAACTGCGCGCATACATGCAGAAGCTTTTAGCGGTGCGGAATTATTGCATGGGCCGTTTGCTTTAATTGAAAAAGATTTTCCTTTAATGATGTTTATACAACACGATGCATCCCTAGAAGGTATGATGACACTTGCAAAACGCATGCATGATTTAGGTGCTTGTGTGTTACTGGCAGCACCTAAAAATGAAGAAAAAAAGTTGCATGAATATGCGAGCGTCATTTTGCCTATGCCTTCAGCATTGCATCCTGTTTGTGATCCTCTGCTTGTGATACAAGCATTTTATTTGATGATGTCAGAGCTTGCTGTTGCGCGAGGATTAAATCCTGATGTGCCGACTAATCTTTCTAAGGTAACAAAAACATGGTGAATCATTTAATTTTATCAGGCGGAAATGTTTATACCTCTGAAGGTGTGCTCACCAACAAAGCTTTGGTTATTCAAGATGGCGTCATTCAAAAAATCACTAAAAAAATGTCAGAAGAGAATAATCATTTTGTATTTCCAGATAATTATCACATTCTTCCTGGATTTATAGACTTGCATGTGCACGGCATAAAAAATGCTGATGTCATGGATGCGACTGCTGATGCGTTAGATACGATTTGTCAGGCTTTAGCGGCAGAAGGTACCACATCATTTTTAGCCACTACGATGACAGCAGACACAGATGAAATTGATGCAGCAGTTGAAACGATACAACATTACATTTGTTCAAATAAAAAAGTAGGCGCAGAGATTTTAGGAATACATTTAGAGGGTCCATTTTTATCGCCTAAGAAAATGGGCGCACAGCCTGGCGATAAAATTCAATTACCAAATGTTCATCTGCTGCGCCAATGGCAAAAAAAATCCGGAAACGCTATACGATTAGTGACGCTTGCACCTGAGCAGACTAACTGTATAGAGCTCATTAATTATTTAGTCGCTGAAAATATTATTTGTTCTATAGGTCACACGAATGCGACTTATGCTCAAACAGTTGATGCCATTGCAGCGGGATGTACGCATGTCACACATCTTTTTAATGCCATGAGTGGAATACACCAACGCGAACCGGGTGCTGTGACTGCAGCATTGTTATCAAATAAAGTGATGACAGAATTAATAGTAGATGGATTTCATTTGCATCCTGCTATTGTTGAATTAACGTTTAAATTAAAAGGTAAAGACAATATTTTATTAGTTACAGATGCTATGCGCGCAAAGTGCATGCAAGATGGCTGTTATGATTTGGGCGGCCAAGCTGTTCATGTGAAGCAAGGTCAGGCGCAACTTGCAGATGGTACTCTTGCTGGCAGTGTTTTATCTATGACAACTGCAATAAAAAATATGATGAAATTCACAGGATGTGAATTAATCGATACGATTAAAATGACTTCTGAAAATCCAGCACGTGCTTTAAATGTATTTTCACAAAAAGGCAGCATAGTTATCAACAAAGATGCGGATATTGTCGTGTTAGATGATGATTTGAATGTGGTGATGACTGTAGTGCAAGGTAAAGTTGTTTATCAAAGATGAAGTGGGGTCAAGTGTCAGCATCAAACTCATTTCTTGTTGTTTGATGCTGACACTTGACCCCATATCTCCAGGATTAATTTTTTTTGAAAACGCGATAACTTAAGCCATCGTCAAGTAGTGTTGTTGCATTTATATTTAGGCTTTGTTCTATATCAGGTGCCGTTTTAAAAAAACCATTGTTCTTACCTAATGTGAGTTGAGTTTCTAGGCTTTTTTTCGTATTTGTTTCTACAAGATTGCAAACAAAGTAGGTAATTCCACTTGCAAATACAACACAAGGTAATACGTAAGTTGTTATAGTGCTAGGGGTGGTATCTGTTAGGCTTATTTTTAAGGCAGCATTTAAAGCGGTTAATGCGCCTGTAAGGTATGAACCTATTCTGCTGCTGTAATATTCCCCATCACTGCTGCTCTTGTATGTGTTGCGTAAGCTGTCAAAATAATTTTTAAAATCGGCTGGCGCAGTGTCTGAATAATCTGTGAAAGGTGTAGTCATCAATTTGTCCTTAAATTGTTTATGAAGGGAAGTTTTTCTATAATTTAGAGGGTTTCTTTTTCTTTTTTAATCTAGGTTTATTACGAATCACGCGTATTACGTTTTTAGTTTTACGAATTTTGCGTAGTATGCGTGCGAGGTGTACACGATCTCTCACGGTGATAGTTAAGCTAACTGCAAAATAACGGCCATCAAATTCTTCAGCATTAATATTTTCTATGTTTGAATCCATATCAGAAATAGATAATGCAAGTCCTGCAAGACTGCCGCGCTGATTTAAAATTTCTACGCGTAAATCCACAGGATAATCACCAGGCACATTTTCTTCCCAGCGCAAAGAAACGTATTTATCGGGTTGTTGGCGATAGTCTGCTAGGTTAGGGCATTGCTCTATGTGAACAATTAAACCTTGTCCTTTTTTAATGTATCCGCCTATGGAATCGCCTGGAATAGGGCGACAGCATTTAGCATAGGTAACCACTATTCCTTCAGTGCCTTTTATTGCAAAAGGTTGATGTGAGCCAGTCAACTCTATTTGTTTGTTTAAGGGAGTTGCTTCATTGATTTTTGCTAATTGTTTTGCAACTAAAATGGCAATGCGATTACCTAATCCAACTTCTTCATATAAATGATTTATAGAATCCAAGCCAAATGATTTGATAACAGTATCTAATTGTTGTGGCGCAATTAAGGTTAAATTTAAATTTAAACTACGCAATGCTTTTTCAATTAAGCGTTTACCGAGTTCAATGGATTCTTCGCGTTGTTGTTTCTTCAAGAAATGTTTTATGTTGCTGCGTGCTTTGCCAGTGACAACAAAGTTAAGCCATGCAAGATTAGGCCGTGCACCTGGAGCAGTAATAATTTCGACTTGTTGTCCGCTGATTAAAGGTGTGCTCAAGGGGGCTAGACGTCTATCAAGTTTAGTGGCTACACAGGTATTGCCTATATCTGAGTGAATCGCGTAAGCGAAATCGACAGGTGTTGCACCGGAAGGTAATTCTAAAATATTTCCTTTGGGTGTGAAGACGTAGACTTCATCAGGAAATAAATCGATTTTCACATTTTCAATAAACTCCAATGAATTCTTGGAGCTTTTATGCATTTCTAAAATGCCTTTCAGCCATTCTCTTGCACGTGTTTGTGCATCATCAAATAAAGCTTTTTCTGTTTTATAAAGCCAATGTGCTGCGATGCCATTTTCTGCGATCTTATGAATTTCATCAGTGCGAATTTGCACTTCTATAGGAACACCATAGGGCCCAAATAAAGTCGTATGCAATGATTGGTAACCGTTTGCTTTGGGTATGGCTATGTAATCTTTAAATCGCTGTGTTAATGGTTTGTAAAGATTATGCAGTACACCTAACACGCGATAACAAGTATCAATTTTATCTACAATAATACGGAAGCCATACACATCCATGATTTCAGAAAAAGATAAATGCTTATCACGCATTTTTTTATAAATACTGTAATAATGTTTTTCTCTGCCTATTAATTTCCATGATGGCAGATTGGCTTTTTTTAAATTATTTCGAATTTCAGTTTCAATCAATTCCATGATTTCTTTGCGGTTACCACGCGCATTGGTAACAGCTTGTTTAATGATACGATACCGCATAGGGTATAAAGCAGAAAATCCTAAGTCTTCAAATTCAATTCTAAAAGCATGCATACCTAAACGATTAGCAATCGGTGAAAAAATTTCTAAGGTTTCGATTGCGATACGGCGGCGTTTTTTAGGTGGAAGACAATTAATGGTGCGCATGTTGTGTAGGCGGTCAGCAAGTTTAACAAGTATGACTCGTATATCTCGCGCCATGGCCATGACCATTTTGCGAAAATTTTCTGCTTGTGCCTGTGCGTGGCTTTCAAATGTAATTTGTGTAAGTTTAGTTACACCATCGACTAAGTCAGCCACTTCTTTGCCGAATTTTTCTACGAGCTCAGATTTTTCTATGTGAGTGTCTTCAATGACATCATGCAATATGGCCGCCATGATAGTGGGCGGATCCATGCGCATTTGAGCGAGTATGAGAGCGACGGCAATAGGGTGGGTAATGTAAGCTTCGCCAGTATGGCGTTTTTGACCCGTGTGAGCTTCTTTGGCAAGCAGGTAAGCCTGCTCAATGGCGTTTATTTCAACGTCAGTAAGGTAGGTTTGCAGCTGTTGACGTAAGATTTCAAACTCAGCCACGCGGTACTCCTGAGTTAACTAAGGACTGTATTGAGCGGTTCTCGCTCACTGGGATCCCGGTTTTTTGGGAATGGCGATACCGGGGTCTGTTTTTTTTTGCCGGGTTGTGGGTTTGGGAATAGTGGGGT
>JARLJN010000049.1 GCA_031291255.1 Gammaproteobacteria bacterium | reverse complement strand
TTCTATTAAAAACAGCTTTGCCTTTAATGAAATAGGCGGACAATTTTTTGTTTCTCTATATTGGCCTCCAGTAGTAGCAGCTACTAAAACTGTTTAACGAATAATATCAAAACATTATTTAGTATTTGAATGGGGTTTGGGCGGGTTGGGCGGCGAGAAGAGATACTCTCTCGTATAGTTTAGTAAATGAAACTATTTGACACAGATTGATCTTCTTTTTAAATGCAGGGCAGTCTGTACCAGTTGCCGATAATCCGAAAATGTCGCTTAGGAGCCAACTTCATGGAAATAAGGATGTTCATTTCTTTTGGGCGAATAATTTCAAAGTAGAAGCGTCGCTTTGCGGCGGCCCAACTTTTTTTTCAGAGTAATATATGATTCGAACCATATCCGCCAATTTTGCCTTAACAAAACCATATCGGGGCAACTGAAGATAATTTCCGCCATGACCATCAATAGTCTCAATAAAAAGATAGCCACCTATTTTAAGTGAATATAGAAAAAGGTCCAACAAGTTAGGCATGAAAAAATGAATGTTAATTATTGCTCCGAGCGATTCTTTTGTGAATGGCCATGGTGCATTAATTAAATCCAAATTTAGAGTGGAAAGGCAGGGTTTTGAATGAATGCGTTTCATTTCGGATGCTAAAGAGCAAATACACTCCAATGCTTCAATATTGTTGTCAACACACAGAATATCTGCCCCAAAGGAAGCAAGACAAGCAGCGTTTCTGCCATATCCACAAGCAATATCAGCAATCAATCCGCTTGAGTTAGCAGCAATTTCTTCAGCGAATTTTGCGAGAAACCTGGATGGTTCAAGAGAAATCGGCTTTTTATGCCTTTTCATATTACAATTTCTTAAACAAAGGCTTCATGTTGAGAATTGAAGCCTTTGTTTTAATGTTGGAGATGTTCTAAAGACGATGCCAATTAATAGCTAGAAGAATGTGAGGCATGTGATTCGTGTGAAGCGTGAGATTCGTGAGAATAATGATTGCCCTCATCATCAGCTACAAAAATCCCGGTGATATTACTTCCATGTTCAAGAACAAGAGGTTTTTGATCTGCATTGTCAAGAGCTTCTGCATTTTTGTTTGTGATTCCCAGTCCTAACAGGGCAAGACCACTTACGACAACTAGGCTAACTTTTTTTCGAAGATTGTTCATATTATCCTCCTTAATTTTAAATTAATTAGATCTTATACCTTCAATAAATGAAAATCAATTGATTTGTCAGAAGTCAATTGATGCCTAAACTAGTCGTTGAAATTATGGGCTTGATTCGGACACTCTGGAATGCCCCAGAAGTCGTAAAAATACCGCAACATTCTTTTTTAACTGAACATGAACTGCAAATGGGAAGATACTCGTTTTTCCATCCAGATATGGATTTTCTAGCAAAATTCCACGCTGTAGGTCTAATTAAGCAGAGAGGGATGTTGTAGATAGATACTTTAAGTTTGGATCGGCTAATTGTTCTTACAGCCTTAAATAACTGTTCTTCATAATCGGATGGATCAATCCAAATATCAGTATAATTTTTTCTGGCATAACCAGTTATTTCCATCCCCATGAAAGCACAGTGATTGATGAAAGGGAAATTTCGAATAATAAAATTTGCTATCGATTCCAGTCTGTCTGCGTTTAACTTACTTATAACAACTCGAATTTCAACCAACTGGCGGAAGCGGGCAAGATTTTGCAGACCCATTGCGGTCTTATAGAAGCTACCATTAACTCCAACAATTTTATCATGAACTTCATCAATATCAGAATGCAGAGATACACAAACAAGTAGGTTTTTTGGCTTTACGGCAATAAATTTCTTTGTGAATGAGAAATCAGAAAAAGATTTCCCATTAGTCAAGAGCATTATGGGAGACTTAGGGCATTTTTCTTGAATAAGGGTCAAAAAATCAAAAAAATCATCATTTAATAATGTTGATTCACCGCCAGTTATACAGATTATCTGAGTTGCGGTAGGGTTAACGAGATGTAATATTTCTCTACTTGTTTCTACAAGTGATTTGTTATGAACTTTTGGCGGTTGTGGACACATCAGACAACGACAATCGCATGATTCTGTTAAAAGGAAAGCATTCATGGGAGATCGATTTTCCCATAAGACTGCTACAGTACCATTTTGATTTAAGCTAATACAATCTCCTTCAGAAAGCATTCGAAGGTCATTAGGTTGAACTTTGATTGCAGGTAACTTTTTATTATCGGAAACATTAGTGTGAACTATGCCTCGAAAACCTACAGGAAATAATGGAACATCTTCTGAAACTAAAATATGCCCCTTACGCTTTATCGTCCAAGGTTGCCGTGTTACGATGCCCAGTACCACGTCCCCGAAATTATTTGATGTTCCTTTATATTTTTTCACGGCGAATCTCCTCTAAACTACAAGATGATACCCATGACCAGAGTACGTCCATTTCGTCTGGGTCATTTCGCTTTATTTTTTTGAAAAGCAAATCGAATATCAACTTATGTTTATGACAAAATTCATTTGGACGTTTCCCCGTAATATCTCCAGATTCCAGGTAATTCCGAACTGGGTCTGCTCCACAATAAGAACGATAGGCACATGAACTACAATATGGCATGATTTCAACACATGACTTACTCACGATATCTCTCAATAAAGTTCCACCGAATATCGATTCGTAAGAATCTTTAAATACATTGCCCATAAAGAAATGCCGATCTCCCATCCTGGCAAGCATACGAGCTTCGTCAGTTGGA
Source organism: Gammaproteobacteria bacterium (assembly GCA_031291255.1). Lineage (GTDB taxonomy): Bacteria > Pseudomonadota > Gammaproteobacteria > DSM-16500 > DSM-16500 > UBA5158. The sequence continues at coordinate 6,320 of JARLJN010000049.1, read as the reverse complement.
AAAACATCACCGTTATGGTCATAAATCACACCAGAGATGCCAGCCCCCGAAGGTGATTGAAGATCAACAAACCCTGTAGAAAATGGAATTAGTATTCTGGAAAGTAAGAGTTTAGTGAAAAACTCAACAAAAAAGGTACCATTCAGATTAATTTTAATAATCCGATCAAGTGCTTTCTCATATGATTCAACAAAACGCTTCGCTGGGTATCCAAGTTCCTTTTCTCGCTCAGATGCGAGACCGTAGGGGTTCAGCGGTCTAAAAAACACTCCTCTAAAACCATGTTTAACATATTCATCAACTACATCATCAAGGTGATCTATACTGTCAAGAGTGGTCGTCATAAGAGCATTAACTTGATCATGACCGAGTATATTTTTTGTTTTGTAAAGGTTTTCAATAAATAAATCGTATGTACCGCCGCCGTTACGAAGAGGACGGTTCTTGTCATGAAGATCTTTGGGACCATCTAAGGACGTTGATATATGGATATTGTGCTCTTTATAAAACATTAGCTGTTCGGTCGTGGTCTTGACTAGGTTTGTGCACACAACAAACTGAAGGCTTTTCTTATGTTTCCCGTTTAATTTTTTGGCATACAGCACTGTCTCTCTAATCGTTTCCCAATTTAAAGTTGGCTCTCCACCTTGGAACTCAATCTTAATATTTTTTGAAGGTGTTTTGAATATACAATCTACAATCCTCCGGGCAGTTTCAGGAGTCATATCCAAACCGTGTGCATCATCTCCTTCGGCACTAACCTGACAGTACGAGCAACTATTACAGCATCTTAGTGTGATAACCATCATGTGGAGCACCGTAAAATTGGTAACGAACTTTTTCCTGCTTCTGTATTTTGTTGATATTAGCTCAATTGTCTCAGGTAGATGCTCTGTATTTAGAAAATGTTTACTTTTTAGGTCAAGGTATGATGTATCGTTCGGTGTTAAGTTGTGTTGGATAAGGCTCTGAAAATCCACTGAATCGATAAACAGAAATTCCCCGCTTTCATTTACAAGAAGGTATTCATTTTCGTTAAAGCGAGTAAACTGAAAAGGAAGTATACGCATTTGATTTGTGCTCACAGTGATTTTGTTTCCTTTTGAAGATCCAAAGGTGAAAATGCATGAGCGACAATAAGATCACGTATCTTTCCATTAGTCTGATCAAGCTGGAATCTAACTTGATAGTCTATAAGTGAATTTACGAATTCTTTAAGATCTCCTACAACATCTGATGCTGTCTCCTTGGCTTGAAATATAACGACCACTGAGTCGTCTGTGTTAGGGGTTATTAGTATATGATATCGTGGTGTAAAAGGATATGTGGCTGAATGAATAACCTCCGGAACGTATATCAAGGTGCTAAGTGTTATATTTGCACAACCAGAATCAGTTTCAAAAATGTAATCAGATAATACTCTCATAATTCTCCTTCGCTGGTAATCCTATGTAATTATTTTGATAAAGATATCTGAGATGGGGTTTTGGCCACGATTTCTGGAACACCTTTGTAAGTCTTTATTAATCCGGTAGCGCAAATATTTTTCCCTTCATAGATTGTTTCTGGAGATCCAAAAAGAGGGCGGTCATTGCCCCAAATGAGAACGGTGAATAATTGTCGTGGGTATGGCGCATCTAGATTTAGGAAGGTTGGTTGGCCTTTTGACTTGTAGGCGAACTTTGTTGATGCGACATGTCCACATACAGTTGCAGTTTGTCCGACATATTCTCCTGCCTCGCCTGAGGTAAGTCTATAACTATCTGCAAAACTAGGAGTTACAACGGATGTGAAAATAGCTAAGACCAAGAAGAATATTTTGAATTTCATTATGTTATCTCTTTGATTATGTTAGGTCGTAATTACAAATTGTCCTATTCCTGCAACGTTGAAGAGTGAATACCTATTTATGCCTGTAGCAATTCAATTTGCGCACAATTTTCTCAAATTCTTCATATATATCGCCAGAATCTTTTGGTTTTCTTAAAGATTCTATATATTTCTGAATTTCATTGTTATTCCAGGCTGTGCTAATATACCAGTCAAATTGGACATAAACCTGATTTATAGTTATCAAATCGTTTTCGACAAATGAAGATATCTCTTCGAAATGGCCCAGAAGCCAATCATCTATTTCATATAGAGAATATCTTTTGCGATTAGTCAATTCCTGTATTTTTTGATCACTAAGCCCTATCTTGCTCAACTTATCTGCATTAATTCTAAAGTGGCCATTCCCATCTTCCCCTTCGTAAAGAAGAGCTTCATTATCTAGCAACGATATAATATCCCTTGTATTATCATTGAAAAACTTGTCAGAAAATTTCCGAATAAGGATTGCTTTTGTGGTCTCATTTGCAGCACTTAACTGATGAGATGCAACAATGGCGATAAACACTGTAGCTATCGCTGTAATTGTTTCCCAGAAGTGTCGATGGAAATATAATTGGTAGACAACACTGGTGAATAAAACGAGTAGTCCAACCATTAATGGCAAATGAATGCATACCCATTCAATAGATCTTTGGGCGGTTTTACACAAATCCTTATCCATAAACAATATACTCTCCAACATTATTTGATGATAGCAGCTCGGAATTCTCAAATATCACTGATATAGCGATTCTAAGTGCAAGGACTGCGCTAATGTTAGTTTTCTTCCAATCTTTTTTATAAATCCAAAATTATTTTATCAACCGCCTCAATAGTTCTGCATTTCCTGGATCTAGAATCTTTAATCTTCCGTATAATTCCAGAGCCTTATCTTTTTTATTTTGTGCAAGGCATGACAGACCAAGTTGATATAATGTTTCAGTATCATCAGGGGTAAGACTCAACGCCTTTTCATACATGACAATTGCCTCTTCATATTTGCCATGAGATTCCATATTCCATGCGAGGTTGTAAAGTGCATCGGTATCATCTGGATTGATCTTCAAGATCTCCTGATACTCAATTGCTTCATCGTCAAATTGCTGCCGCTTATAATAGAGGTAGCCTAATTCCAGTCGTGCTCCAGTTAATCGAGGATTCAGCTTAATGGCCTCTTGGAAATCTTTCATGGCCTCATCTACTAGCTGACTATCCCTTGCCAAAATTCCCTTCATGTAGAAATTCAAGGCTTGGCTGGAAAAATTGATCTGGGTCAGCTCAGATACTGGGGTAGGTGTGTTGGTCTTGACTATCTGTCGGTAAGAATCTGCCGGTGCGGCTAAATTTATATTCATTTCTTCTGTAATCATGAAACCGAGCAGATTACCTTTTTCATCAATCAGTTTTCCGGTATTGCTTGTTGTGGTTTGAGACGCAACTTGAATATACTGGACCGTACTATTACGGCGGCCTGGAGATTGTTTGAAGTCACTGACTACCGCTTGTATATATCCACCCTTATCGCCGGAATTGGGGACTGCAAATATTTTTTGACCGATTTTAACGCTTTCAATATCAGCGACTGGTATATCAGGAAGGTCATTGCCATCTATCTTCATCACAGCAATGTTTGTATCTTCATTTTTCCAAATTTGCTGGATTACCTTTGTACGACCATCTCGGAGAGTCACTTCAATGGTGGTGGCACCCACCATTGGTTGCAGTCTTCCCTCAATATAACCGTCTGAGCTAACAATTACCCCCTGCTGATCATGCATGACCTTTCCTGAATTGTCCAAGGCACTGATCTTAACTAAGGCGTCAGGATTCAATCGTGGTACTACTGCTTGTATGCCCTCATGATGGAAGATAAGGTTGCCGATTATAAACACCACCCATGCTGCTGCGAGGGAGATAGTGGAGAAACGCCATTGCTGCTGATTAAAGGTGAAAAACTTTTTCAGTCTCTCAAGAAAGGGGTATTCAGGCTCTTTGGAATTCAGAAGATGCTTTATAACGGCAAAAAGTACTGCCGAAGGCTGGGCGTACTGCTTTTGATAATGAAGCATCTCCGTCATGTCATTGATTTGTTTCAAACAATACAGGCAAGAATGCAAATGTGCTTCTACCTTGTCCCGGTCGATGGGTGATAGTGCACATTCAACATAGAATCCGATAGTTGTCTCATCAAGGCATTCATGTGTCTTGAAACTATCTATGCTCATTAGTGCTTCTTTTAGCTTCGAATCTATTCCCATATTTATAAAGACGTGTTCCAAGGTAAATTTCTTCCAAATAAAATGAACATTAAGATCGTTAATAAAGTTAGTTTCAGTAAATCCTTTATTCTGCTGTATTTTGATGCCACTGTATTCATTGGCATATCAAGCAGTTCAGCTATTTCTTTATCTTTATAACCTTGGACCTTATACAAAAGGATCTGTCCTTCTTTGATTGTCAGTTGGGCCATTGCTTTTTTAAATAGGTCATTAATTTCACAAATCTGGTCTGGACCTAATTTATTGTCTTTTAAAAAATCATGAAGAGAAGAGTTGACTGGATCGTCTTCCTTTACAAGTCCCTGGTAGAGAGATGTGATCCGATTTCTCTTCTGTAACTGTCTGAGGTATGAGAAAGTCTCATTAATGATAATTTTTTTTATATAACTGAGAAGTTCAAATTTTGTTGCGCCTGAGAAGTTTTCCAGGCCACCGTGGAAAAGCTTCATGACTACATTCGAAAGAATGTTGTTGGTATCGTTAGCAGTAAGAAGGGATGAATAACGTGCTTGATGAAATCTTGTTGCGATAGATGTGCATGTTTGAAGTAGCTCGGACCAACGCATCCTATCGTTGGCGAGGCAACCTTGAATTAGAGACAGGATATTATCATCCATAGTAAGAAGCGAGTCAGTCAACAGTAATTTACCAAGCAAATATGTGATGTTGCTTTGTAATCTGGTATACAAATACGTTTTCTGATCCTACCTTTTATGCTATGGTATTTGCAATAGATTTTGAATAAATTAGGATTATAGCGTTATCTTAACGATTTGATATTCAAAATAACTATTGGTGAATAAAAATTAACAAATCCGAACTAATAGAAGAATTTTCCAAGGATCGGGATCTTCCTGTAAGGACTGCGACTGCAATAGTAAAAACAATACTTGAGGCTATGACAGATTCTCTTATGAAAGGTGAAGGTGTTGATTTGAGGGGATTTGGCCATATTACTGTAAGAGAATATGCCGCACACATCGGACGTAATCCTAAAACCGGAATTGCTATACCTATAGGTCCCAAAAAAATGCCATTCTTCAAGCCAAGTAAAATTTTTTAAAATGCTCTTAATTCCGGAAAGAACATGAAATGACAATAATTAAATTTCCCCAAAAACAAGTTAATACTCCTTTTTTTGAAGATGTTCTACAGGATGGCTATCATATTTTCAGTTTAGAAAATGCAAAACTGGAGAGCTATTATCCAAATAAATTTCCTGATTACCCCGGTGTACTCTTAAAAGATCTAAAAATTGGGGATGTTGTAACAATCAGAGTCTTTTTTAAGATAGGTACAGGGAAAAATCTTCGAATTGACGGTGGTTATGTTGATTTGGAGATTGAGCTTATAGAAAAGAAAAGTGCTTTTGCTGTAGTTAAAACTCAACTGCCGGAGGGCTTTCCTTTAGAAAAAGGAGAATCAATTGAGTTATTTGAAAATGAAATTCTCTATAAAACTAGCACAATAGAACATTAAAATTATGGAACTTAAACAAAATCAATCATCTATCATAATTGAAGATTCTGCTGATGGCGAAATAAATGTTGATGTCACATCTCCTGATATTAAATCTCTCTCAGGTCGAATTTGTATCGCCATAGCCAAAAAAATTATGAATGACGAGAAATTTCAGGAACAGATAATGGATTCAATGGAAGCTGATCTGGATAATGATGATGAATCGTGATTTCCGATGAGCATTATAACTATCTATTTCTTAAGATTTATTAATTTTGTCGGCCCTTGTTTTTTTATTTATTTCACTGAATTTTTTTATATATTTGTCAACGAGTAATTTTGTTGATTCAATTGCATCAGAATATTTTTTATCACTTTCAAGTTTATCACTTGTTGTTTTAGGCTTTTGATCACTATTATCTTCGTCTTCCTTTTTAGGCAGATCTTTTATAGGACCATAATAATTTTCTAAGATGGAATAGCCGCCATCTTTTCTTACTTGTATAACAGCATAATGCTCCTCACCAGATCCTTCCGGAATATTTATTGTAAATAATCCAGGAGTTGTACCAAAGGGTGCTCCTTCTGGAGTAAACATATCCATTCCTGGAATATCATCAAAAAATTGATCATATGTTTTTCCTGTTGAGTCTGCCATAATGGGGGGGGGGGGGGGGGGGGGGGGGGGGGGGGGGGGGGGGGGGGGGG
>JARLJN010000006.1 GCA_031291255.1 Gammaproteobacteria bacterium | reverse complement strand
CGTTTATTTTTTTTCTCCCTCTCCTTTGGAGAGGGCAGGGTGAGGCTGTGCTCAATTAGCTTTATGTAAACCTTTAAACCACTTTAGTTGCTGTGGTGTTAAAAGGCCATGGGTAGCCAAACAAGCCTGTAAAATCGCGTTCCTGAGCTCTCCCTGGTACAATCCATACCTGTTGGCATAAAAGATCAGCGAGCCGTTATCCAGCCGGTGATACCTGAAAATACTGTCTAAAGTCCGCTCATTATTGATGATGATCAACCCCATTTCAAGCTTTTTCCGGTGCAGTTCTTTAGCAATAGCGCTTATTTTGCTTACCTGCACTGCACTCAAACCCAATTCTTCTTTCAGTTTCAGCACGTTGTCAGGCAGAGGATAATTATTCAATTCAGCCGCTAATGACATCCCCGAAATATCAGCACCGCTGATAAGCGCGTTGTATTGGGCGTCATTTAATGTCTTTAAAGGGGAGTGTTTTATAGTGCTGTCGGCAGTAGATTGCGCATTTGCATTGCAGTAAAGGGCAACTATTATAAACAACAGCAATAATTTTTTTGCGGTAAATATCATTTTCAAATGTGCAATTATTAAGGAATTAATAAAGAAATAAATTAAGTCCTTAACAAAATCCCGGTTCGGATGTTTTTAATTATTGCATAAAGGTGCCTTTTATCAATCAAGACATAAATATAACGTCCGTGCCAAAGTATGCCCATTTCCCGTTCACTTTTTCGAAAAACACGACCGAAGTATATCCGGCCAAACTACCCCATGCCCTGCCAAAATAAAACAAGGCTCTTTTTCCGTCACTCACCACTGCCGACAAGTCGACAAGGTAAGCCGGATCCCGGTATTTTCTTTCGAATTTGGCCCAGGCCTTTGGCAATGATCCCTTACCGTTAAAAATTTTGTGGTAGGACTCATCGCTGATGAGCGTCACATGAAGATCGGGTGAAAATCGATTCGCAACAACGAATCGCTGACTCATTTTTTCTTCTAATTGCAGCATCAAACTGATCCACGTGGTATCGTTTTTTATTTTCCCCAGAAGGGCTTGGTATTGTGCACGACCGGGAACTGACGGACGACCATTCTTATACCAACGCCGCAGAATTTTTACTGCAAGATAAATGCCCGGATCGTTTGTCCGGCCATAATCTGTTGACTCGCGGACGACGAAATTCATGTTCCCGCCAATATCTGCTTTAGTCAATCGAAGATATTGGGCGTACATGTCGTACTTCTCCTGATCAGTTTGAGCGAATAACCAGGCCGGCGCCAAAAACAATAGCAGCCCTATAATTACTTTCCTCATAGCTTAAAAAATATCTTCTTTTTATACAAAAAATAACACATGCCCCACTCCAACCCAAAAACACAAATGGCGGCTACCATGGCTTTTATCAGGTCGCCCGCATTAACCCAGGTCAATACGCCATTAGAGATAAAAGTAATATACGCTGTAAACCACCTGTCGCCCACGATCTCAAAAAACAGGTAGATAAACAGCGAATTCATGCCCACTATGGTAAAAAAGGTTAAGTGTTTGCGGTGGGCCTTCATATCGATCCACCAGTACGAAAGCGCTAAAAACCATAAACACCAGCCTAAGGATGCCAGGGTAAATGAGCTGGTCGCGATCCGTTTGATAATGGGCGTAATGCCAAAT
>JARLJN010000048.1 GCA_031291255.1 Gammaproteobacteria bacterium | reverse complement strand
TTTCTAAATGAGCATGTAACAAATCGGTGATCGACATCTTCTTTCCTTAGAGTTCGAAGTTATGTCGATCTTTTTAAATAATTTCGCCAGAAAAGTCATCAAATTTCGTGGGGATATTTCAGTTCGCGAGACCGCGTAGCGTTTGGTCGTGGCGATCCAGTGACATTAAAACGTGGATTGCTTCGCTCGTAGCAATGACGAGATTATGCGTCGCAATGACGCATGATGTGAGTAAGACTATAGTTGTAACTGATTAGACATAAAATATCATGACTATGATGTACAACAAACTCAATGCGACCAATGGAACAATAAAAAATCCTAATAAAATAAAAAATTGCAGTCTATTTTCTGGCGATTTTTTATAGAACTCTACAATTTTATTTAAAATGGACATGATACATTTCCTCAACCTAAGCTAAGTCAACAACAAATTGTGGAATAACCCAGCCTAACATAAGGTCTAATAGACTAAAAGCCTGGTCTCATAGGTGTCTCATAAGGTGGCGGTAATTGTCCTTCAATCTGCTCTTGATTCACTTTTGGAGTGAAGTACGCAGAAGAATAAGTAGGAGGTGGCGCAGAGTAGTGTGACTGTACATCAGGTTTATCATTTGATTCAATATCGCGTTCTACAATAACATTGCCTTTATCTTTGCATAGAGTAAGCAAAAGATAAGTTAACAGGGCAAGACCTCCCGGGATAATAAAGAACATAGGTAGCCAGAGTGATAATCCATCCTTAAAGTTATCATCGATGTGGCTATACTCATTTTCCTTGTCCGCTAATACGAGTGCTTCTTGTTGTAATGTGGTATTAATCGCAGCAGCATTATCTAAAAGCACAGGGATTTGTTTGCGTATATTATCTTGCAACAATGCGTAATTAGCGCCTGCCATATTAAATGCTGCAATGGCAGTCCCTAAAAATTGGTATAGCTTTTCTGCTAAATCAGTGGCAGCTAGGCTTTGATCAGCGGTTCTTAAAACATTCGCTTCAAAATCAAGTTTAGTGTCATCAAGCTCATAAGAAGCTGTCACCTTAGATGCATATTCTCTATAAAAATTAACATAGGTAGTACCAGCTCTTCTATCACCACTTTCTATGTGTGGGCTTTCATAACTGACATAGGTTACAGGAGATAACGTATGGAACTGACGAGAATAATAACCGCAGTCTAAAGGCGTGAGACGTAAAGGTGCACCCTGAATAATGCCTTGATATTTATTTACTATGTTTGTAATTTGATTGTAATAATATGTATCTGTTACCCAGCGCCATCCCCAATCAAAACAGCACTGAGTGTTTTTACCGCAACTATGCCAAATGCAACTGAAATAGTAATCGTATTCATAATTACTTTCATCCCAACTTTTACCTGCTACATATTGTTCGTTTTCAGTTTTATCTGCATCAAACTGCATTTTCCAATGTAATCTTAATTGATCTAGCGGTAATAGAGTTGAATTAACGCTTTGTTGAAAAGCAGCAACATCTAGATTAAAGCGTGGATAACCTGTCTTCGCACAGTCTAGATCTAGCACGCGTTGTCTGGCTTCACGAATCTTTTCATTGGCAGAGTTAAATTTTTGTAAGGTTTCATCATACGCATCCTGAGCATCATCACGTTCCCCTTTAGCATTACGTTTTTTATTACCTAAGGGGGTTAACTCTATGCACGTGGGAACAAGAAAAATAAACATGCTTGTAGCCCAAACAACAGCAGATGTTGTTTTTGGGTGAGCGAATAAAGAAGAACGCATTTGATTCCAAGTCGGCATACTATTTCTCTATAAAAATTTAAAAAAAGCACCTTATATATTCCTGGTAGCTAAGTCAATGCGCTAGCAAGGGTTTGATGCGTATGCGGAATAGATAAGTTATTGATTTATACATTTCCTCTCGTTTGCCATGTCTGAGTTAACTCTATGATTCGATTCCAACTTACAAAATAGAGAGATATTTATAATATTTTTGACTCAAAAATCACAAATAATCATTTTTTGCACTATAGTTCATTTAGCTATTGATTTATTTACATGATGTTTGATTAGGTCAAAGGGGAGTATTAAACACTTATATATCTTTCACTAAAAGGGGTAATAAGCTCAATGAAACAGAGTATTGCAACATTCAAGATCATCATACAAAAATCCTGCGCTTTTATACTCGCAGTGATGATGACGAATGTTGCTTATGCTAACCCAGAATTAACAAGCGTTGCTGTTGGTAATGCCACAGTGACACAAACAGCTACTACCACTCAAGTCAACCAAGCCAGTCAACAAGCTGTCATAGATTGGAAATCTTTTAACATTGGCGCTAATGAATCTACACACTTCGAACAACCTGCTGGTGGTGTTGCATTAAATCGCATTGATGCTGCTCAAGGTGCTTCGCAAATTTATGGCCAACTTTCAGCAACAGGAAAAATTATTTTAGTGAATGGTGCAGGTATTTATTTTGGTCCTAGTGCCATGGTCAATGTAGGTAGTTTGATTGCATCAACATCGGGTATCTCTGTCGCAAATTTTTTAGCAGGCAAATATATTTTTGATGAGCCTTCTGGTTATAGAGGTTCTGTTGTGAATGATGGAACAATCAAAGCGGCAGATTATGGTTTAGTCGCATTGTTAGGTACTAGTGTTGTCAACAATGGATTAATTCAAGCGCATCTAGGTAATATCGTTTTAGGATCAGGTAATAAATTCACATTAGATTTTTATGGTGATCAACTTCTTAATTTTACAATTGATGAAGAAGCAGTGAGTAAGGGTATAGATGCCAATGGCAATGAATTACAAAACGGTGTGAGTAACACCGGTGTGATATTAGCTGATGGCGGCAGAATTAACATCAGTGCAAGAGCCGCACAAGGCGTAATTGATGATGTCATTAATATGAGTGGTATAGCACAAGCACGATCAGTCTCTCAGCATAATGGCGAAATTATTTTATCAGGTGGTAGTCATGGCAGAGTGGTTGTATCTGGCAGATTAGATGCATCGGGTAGATCGGCAGGTCACAAAGGCGGGTCAGTTAAAGTCTTAGGAAATAATATCCATCTTGCTTCAACTGCATATATAGACGTAAGCGGTGATGTGGGCGGTGGTACAATTTTAGTAGGTGGTAATTTTCATGGTGCAGGCCCAGAACAAAATGCATGGAGTACAACAGTTGATGCAGGCGCTATTTTAAATGCCAATGCTTTGACTTCCGGTAATGGTGGACAAGTGGCTGTATGGTCCGACAATAATACTCAATTCCATGGCAGTATCTTTGCTCAAGGTGGATCGGAAAGTGGTGATGGCGGCTTTGTGGAAACGTCAGGACATTATTTAGATATTGCGAACGGGCAAGTTAATACATTAGCCGCTAATGGATTAACTGGGAATTGGTTACTCGATCCACTCAACGTCACGATAGGCAATAATACCACTACAAACGATGCGTTAAGCGGCGGGATTTATACGCCATCTGCGACCGGGGCTTACGTTAATGCTGCCCAACTCAATACAGCATTAGCTAGCAGCAATATTACGATTACCACGGGTGCCACGGGATCAACTGGTTCAGAGAATGGCGATATTACTGTTTCAGGCAGCGCCGACTCTGGCGGCACAGCAACATTGAGTTGGTCTACCAATACCTTAACATTGAGTGCGTATGACAATATTAATATCAATGCGGGTGCCAGCTTCACGGGGTCAGGCACTGCTGGTTTAGTTCTGCAGGCTAATAATTCTGGTTTTTATGATGCTGCTACAGGCGGCACGAATAATGGCGGCTTGGTCACGAACAATGGTAGCATTTCACTTGCCTCAAGTGGTGCACTAACTGTCTATTATAATCCGCTGAATTATGTGATAGTAACACCTGCATCTTATACTGCGGGTTTAGGTACTACTACTGTTTATCGATATATCAATTCATTAGGTACAGCGGCTGATTTAGCAACTAATTCTGGATTAACTTTAGCTGCCGCTTCCAATGCGACAAACACAGGCGGCAATGTTAACTTTGCTCTTTCAACAAACATTGATGCAACTGCGACGAATAATGGCTCGGGTTGGACTACGAGTGGCTTTACACCTATAGGTTCTCTAGGCTTTACCTTTAAAGGTACGTTTGACGGTTTGAATCATACAATTAGCAATCTATACATTGCTAACACTACTAATGCAACTTCACTTGCACCCATAAACGTAGGGTTGTTTGGGTTTGTAGGTCAAGATACAGCAGTAATAAAAAACATAGGGCTGATCAATCCTATTATTAGTTACAACGGTTCTATCAATTCTAACAATACTGGTAATGTTAATATTGGTAGTTTAGTCGGTGAATCCATAGGAACAATTAGTAATTCTTACTCTCAAGGTGGGTCAATTACCACGAATGCGACTTTTGTTAATGGTGGTAGTGGTGGTACAGGGTTTTTAAGCATTGGGGGGCTTGTTGGCAATATGACAACAAATGGTTTATCTGGTTCTGTTTTAAATAGTTATAGCACAACCGATGTTTTAAATACGATAGTTATGAACGTAGGTGGATCAGGGACTATTCCTAATAATAAGATTTATATCGGAGGATTAATTGGGTTATCAACTTCGTCAAAAGCAACGGTTCTTAGCCAAGATTATGCTGCAAATAACGTTACTGTTAATGAATCAAGCGTAGCGGATTTTGGAAACTTAGAAATTGATATTGGTGGATTAGCAGGTAGCATTGGTGATTTTAATAATACTTCAGGAAATAAAAATTATGACAACAACTATAGCCTTGCAAACATTAATGTAACATTGGCCACCTCTTCAGGCGGGGGTACAACCGTAGCTAATCTCAATCCTGCTGTAGGCGGATTATATGCCAGAGGTTACAACTTCAATATTACTAAGAGCTTAGCTGCAAGTACTATCTCCGTCTCAAGTCCAGTGACGTATATATTGGGCGGCTTAATAGCTGGAACTAGTAATGCTAATTATCCTACCACAAATACAATATCAACTAGTTTCTTTGATTCAACAACGAGTGGTACGGGTATTGGCATACCTAGCGGAAGCAGTACCTCTACGACAGGAACTCCGATTGCAGGGTGTTTAAGTGGCTCTTGTCCCAATGGCGGTACGGCAAATCTTTCGAATATTTCAACTTATACAGGTCAAGGTTGGGATATCGTTTCCACAGCTAATACATCTCATATTTGGGGTATCACTGCGGGTGTTAACGGTGGATATCCGTATTTACAGTCTCATCCTCCTGTTCTACCCGGATTTACTCTTTCAGGTACAGCACTGGCTAGCGGTCAAACGATTAACTTAGCAGCAAATAACGGTACTGTTTTATATTCTGCAGTGAGTACAACAGGCGGTGCATTTTCAATACCATCAGTGAACATCACGGCAGGTCAAACTTATTTATTCTATATCACTGGCGGTAACAGTAATATTGTTTCGCTAGCAACAGGTGTTGCACAAAGTGGATTTAATTTTGCTGCAAACACATTAACAATAGGTGATACAAATGCTAATACATATTCCAATAGCATATTAAATTCTGCGAAAGGTTCTCTCAATTCAGCTGATATTTTATATATACTTTCCGCTGGAAATTTAACGTTGACTAATAATATCAATATGGCAACGTCAGCAAGTTCAACTTATAACATCAGTGGAAACATTACAGGTAGTGGCACTAGCAGTTTAACATTTAACGGTCCTACTTCATTGACAGGTGCGGCAGTGTTAACGGCTGGTAGTGGTGGCATTTCATTACCATCCATTAGTGGCGCAAACGCACTGACATTGACTAGTTCAGGCACTAAAACATTAAGAGGTGCTGTTAGCGGCCTCACTTCTTTGACTATGAATGGTGGTGGCAGCAGCGCTATTAACACTTCAAGTGTTTCAACAGCTGGCGCGCAAACGTATACCGATCTTGTTACCTTAAGTAGTGCAACTACCACTCTCCTAAATTCAGCTAACAGCAGTAACATTACGTTTGGTTCTTCTGTAAACGGTGTAGGCAAAGCACTGACAATCACAAATAGTGGAACCAACAGTGGCATCAGTATTAACTCTATAGGTTCTTCAGGTAATTTATTAGGTGCATTGAATTTCACGAGTACTGGCACAGGCACAACAGCGTTAGCCAATGCGTTTGCAGCGAGTTTAACAACGAATGGTAATGCATCTCTGGGTGTTGGAACAATGACAACATCAGGTGCACAAACTTATAATGGTGCGGTTACGTTAACGGGTGCTAGCAATTTAACAAGCACAGCAGGAGCACTCAGTTTAGCAAATACAGTCAACGGCGGATTTGGGTTAACTTTAACTGGTAATACGGGCATTACCTTAAGCGGAATTGTCGGTGGTACGAGTGCTTTAGCAAGCTTATCAGCTACTGCGTCTACGATTAGTGCAGCATCCGTTACAACAAGTGGCTCACAAAACTATAGCGGCGCGATAACATTAAATGGTGCTTATAAAACAGCAGGTGGTGCGTTTGCTGTAGGGAGTGCAGCAACATTAGCGGGTGCAACAAGCATTGATACCACCAACGCTGGCGGTACAGCAGCGGGAGCTAACATTAACTTTTTTAATACGATTAATGGCGGCCAAACATTAAATTTAACGAGTGGAACCTTAGGTGGAATTAGCTTAAGCAATGTAATTGGTTCTACAACTGCTTTAACGAGTTTAACAGCCAATGGTAAAACCATTAGCACATTCGGTGTGAGTACAACTGGCGCACAAAATTTCACAGGTTCAACCTCTACGACATTAAACGGTAGTTACCTCACTGCAGGTAATGTGTTTAATTTATCTGGTCCTGCGTTACTAACTGGATTCACAAACATAGATACAACCAATGGAGGCGGTACAGCAACAGGCGCTAACATCAGTTTTAATAACACAATTAACAATGCCCAAAATTTTTCATTAACCGCAGGTAGTGTTGGTACCATTACTTTAGGTGGGGCAGTTGGCGGCAGCACAGCTTTAACGAGTATAACGACTAGTGGTGCGGGTAGCTTAGTATTACCTGCGATTACAGTAACGGGTAACGCAGTATTCAACACAATAGGTGCTATTTCTCAAACGGGTATCTTAACCGCGCAAGGCGCCTCATCTTTCAACGCTGGCGCAAACGCGATTACATTAACGCAAAACAATGTGTTAACGGGTAATGTAGCGCTTATTAACTCAGGCGCAAACAATGTTTCATTAACCAATAATGGTTTGTTGTCATTAGGCTCGGTTTCAGTGGGTTCTGGTACGTTAACCTTAAACGGTATTGGTATTACCGGCGCAAATAGCATTGTACAAGCTGTTTCCGCAGGCGCTGCGACTTTCAATGCAGGTGCAGGCGTCATTAACTTAACTGCTGCAGGTAATAACTTCAGAGGGACTTTGTCACTGAATAATAGCGGTGCGAATAATGTCACGATTAATAGTGTTAATGCGTTGACTTTAGGTGCTAGTTCAGTGGGCAGTGGTACCTTATCGATTACTGGTGTAGGTATTACTGGAACAGGTGCAATTTCTCAAGCAGTAGGCGCAGGCCTTGCAAGCTTTACAGCAGGTTTAGGTGTGATTAACTTAAACAATGCGAGTAATAACTTCACCGGTAGCATTGCACTCAGTAACACTTCTAACAATGCAGTCACATTAGTCAATAATGCGCCTATCGTTTTAGGGACTTCATCTATTGGTTCTGCAGCATTTAATCTAGCAGCGAACGGTTCTATCACGCAAGTTGGTACATTGACGTCTTCAGGTGCGATTACGATTACGCAAAATAGTGCAACCTCACAAAATATCATTCTAGATCAATCCAATAATTTAACGGGATCACTTGCATTTGCAGCCGGTGCAACGTTAGGCAAAGTCAATAACTTCACCTTAGTGAATACCAGTGCGACGAATATGACGCCAACGAATTTATACTCATTGACCGCATTAAATAATTTAAGCTTAACTTATACCAATTCAGGTTTAACTTTTACAAGTCCACTGTCATTAACAGGTTCATTAAATGCGACAGTAGCAGGTGCATTAAATACGGGTACGGGATTAATTCAAACGCAAGGTGGTAATGTTACATTAGCAACCACCACATCCGGTACAGCTAATACTTTAACAATCGGTACGGGTGGTATCACAACCAATGGTGGATCAGTCACTGCAACCGTTGCTAATCCAACGAATTTAAATCCAGTGTTAAATGTTAACGGCACAATTAATACGACAGGTGGAAGTAGTGGCGCTGGTACTTTAACAATAGGTGGTGGTGTTAATTTAGCAGTTAACCCTATATTAAGTACCGTTAACTCAGGATCAGTTACTTTGCAAGGTAATGGATTGGATTTAACGTTCACATCACCACTGACTTTCTCAGGTAATACCATTTTACAAGCTAACCGTAATATTTTAATTAATGGTACAGGCGTATTGCAAACTTCATCTGGTAACTTAACGATTAACGCAGGTGTCACTACACAAGGTACACAAAGTTCAAGTGGCTTAACAAATGTTGCACTTCTCTTGCAAAGTGGTGCGAGTATTGCGAGTGCTGGTAGTCTAAGTCTTTCAGCTGCTAACAATAGTAGTATTGTGTTAAACGGTGCAATTGCGAGTGCGATTAACAATCCTGTTACTCTTACGGTTGCAGCGGGTGCTGGAAATAAAATTGTACTAGGTGGAAATGTCTCCGCAAGTGGCAGCTCAGCAACCTTTAATGGCGCAGTGAATTTAACGGCTCCAGTGACTTTTGCAGGCAATGATTTCTTCTTTAATTCAACAGTTGATGGCGCTCAAGCATTAACGTTGCCAGGTAATGCAACGTTTGGTGGCGCAGTGGGTGGAACAACTGCATTATCTAGCATTAGTGTAAACGGTACGAGCGCAGTGAATACCGGCACAGTCAACACAACAGGTGCTCAATCTTACAGTGGACTTACAACACTAGGTAATGCGCTTGTTACTTTTAATTCATCTACCAGTGGTGATATCAATTTTGCAGGTATTGCAGGTGCTACTGACAGTATGACTGCTAATGCTGTAGGTAATATCCTTTTCAATGGTGTAGTGAGTAACGTAACTAACTTAACAGCTAATGCTGGCGGCACACTCTCAACAAGTGCTGCGATTAGTTCAATACCAAATGGTAATATCAGTTTAACATCAGTCGGTACTGAAACAATCGGTGGAGCTGTTACTGCAGGCGGCTCAGGTACTGTGACTTTGAATGCAACGGGTGCAGGCAGTGATGTCTTACTCAATGCTAATGTAGCGAGTACTTCAGGTGCAATCAATGTTACAGCCAGTCACAACACCACACTAAATGCCGGTAACATTACAACCTCTGGCAATGTGAATTTAACAGGTACGACAGGTACAGTAAGCGAAGCAGGCGCTGGTTTAATTAGCGCTGCTTTATTGACAACTCATTCCGTAGGCGGCACCTCATTAACGAATGCCAATACTGTTTCTAGTTTTAATGCGACTAACAGCGGCAGCGGTAATATCAGCTTAATAGACACAGCAGCACCATTAACGATTACCGGTATTAATCAAACCGGTGGTGGTTCAGTCTCAGTCAATAACACAGGTGCACTCACAACGAGTGGTGCAATCAGCACAGCAGCTAACGGTGATATCACGGTAACTTCTAGCGGAACTGAAACCATAGGTAGTGCTATTACTGCAGGAGGTTCAGGTATCGTAACGTTAAATGCAACGGGTGCTAGCAGTGATATCTTACTCAATGCAAATGTTGCAAGTACTTCTGGTGCAATCAACTTATCAGCAGGTCGTAACGATACATTGAATGCAGGGAATATCACCACCACAGGTAATGTGAGTTTGTCAGCCGTAGCAGGTGCTATCTCCGAAGCAGCAACGGGTTTAATCAGCGGCGCATTGCTAACGACGAATTCAGCTTTAGGTACTTTATTAAATAATACAAATATAGTGACCAGCTTCAATGGTACGGATAACAGCAGCACGG
>JARLJN010000047.1 GCA_031291255.1 Gammaproteobacteria bacterium | reverse complement strand
GGAGGTATTTTCTTTTGGGTAGTTGTCGCTTTTGCATGATTTGTCTCCATCGGTTAAACATGGGACAATCTTGGCAGGTTAGGTTAATGCTGGAAACACGTCGTTCGTCGGACGCTTACTTATTAAACCATGAACAGGATATAGCACTATATACATTAGCAGCGGTTCCCGCTAAGCTGTAAGTATATACAACAAAAACGTATCGTCGATTTATTAAGAATGGCGCGCAAAGACAAGCCTACCGTGGTCAGCAAGTTAGAGATGGTTTGCTAAAACATAAGAGTTCACAACTTAAAATGGCATCGTATCATTGTTTTTTTTCAATGCGTTTTTCATCATGTGCTATCAAATTGCAAAGTAACTCTTTTTGTTTTTGCAATAATACAATATAAATCTTCCCAAGAATTGATGGCGAAATTAAGTACGAATGATCGCACCTTTTCCCAAAATTTGATTTTGCTTTTTGCGGCAGCCAATGCTGATTGGAACAGTTTACAACATAATTGTTGCACTTGATCAATTAAAAATGCCAACAGCATTAGATTAGCAAACACCGTAGATAAGTATTGATTGCCATGCCCGAAATTGTGCTCAAAATGATATCCTTGGTTCTTCAAGGTGTTAAACGTTTCATTTTCAATCTTCCAGCGCGCCCTTCGTCCTCTCATGATTTTGTGCACAGTATTTTTATTTAACGGTAAATCAGTTGCCCAGGTAAAATGATGAACCTTCCCCTCAGGCGTCGTTTCATAGTAATCAAGAAAATTGACCTTTAGGTTCTGGTTGGAAGTATTTAACCGAACATTGTTGATGAATTTATATTCATGTTTGATCCCTGATTCATCTATATAAGAGTGCGTCTCAATGAGCTTTTTATCAAAAAAAGGAAAATCCCTAGCATATTGTTTTGCACCTATAATAAAGCTCATATTTAAGTCTTTTAGTAGTTGAATATGGGGCCCCGTAGAAGAAAGAGAATCCTCAACGATTATCATTTTCAAATGTGGGTGCTCGCGTCTAATGTTTTTCAATAGGCGTATTGCAGCGGCTTGCTCACAATCATTTTTTTTGTGGCCATCTTGTTTAGTTATTGGCTCAGGTGCTAATGGAATAACTTCCTTATATCCCGGGTGAACGACCACTGCTGCCAACATGTTATGATAGTAACTTTTAGTTCCATCTTTATGATTTTTTACACAGCATGAATCACAGTGGACTTTTATCGAGTTAAAATATCCTGTCCCATCTATCGAAACAAGATAATGCCCATCTAGATAAGCAAATTGCTCTAGATGCTTGCTTCTTTGCAATAGAGAAAATATTTTTTTATACGCTTTACGTATATGATGGGGTTCGACATCATCTAGTCGCTCTCGTAAATAGGTATCGCTAGGGGCTTGGTTCACCGAGTACAGTGTTTTTAAATTATGACCGAGAGGTTCTTCCACCTTTTCTTGTTCGAATTGTAACAATGATGGATATTTTAAGCCGAAAATTGCCAATCCTGACATCAGACAATCCGCTAAGGTGATTTTACTGCGAGTGTTGCGATGGTCGGGGATCGCATCGAAGGTATTTTTAGTTTCATTTAACAAATTTGGGGCAGATAAGCTTGAATGGAGCTTCACTTCAATATCATCCTTGGTTGTTC
>JARLJN010000046.1 GCA_031291255.1 Gammaproteobacteria bacterium | reverse complement strand
CGATAATAAACTGTCTTCGCCAAACATGTCGCTTAGTGACTCATTTCTATCCAAATTTCTTTCTTGAGGCTCAGAAACAGGAGGTTTTGTGCGTGATTCTAGAGCCGCCAATCAGGGTAAGGCAGATTTTTTGCCAATGTAGGGTGTAGGGTGTAGGGTGTAGGGGAAACGCAATGTAGGGTGAATATCCTACACCCTACATTGCAGTTCTTTTATTTTTGGATGTTGTCCCCCTACATCCTACACCCTACATTGGCACTTGTGCTTACTTCGCCCCTACAACTGACACCCTACATTTGAGCAAAAGCCCTTGTTTTGTCAATGTAGGGTACCATGAATGAATGGTGGTATGGCGATTATGCGAAAATGTAATATGGACGACCAAACCACTCCAACAATCCAATAATACATTTGCACACCTTGCCAACATCTTAACTGCTATTATGAATAGATCGATTTAGTTCCACAGTTAAATAAAGAATCCCTGAATCCTGATGATCCAATAAAGATCTTTATTGACAATCCAATATTATTAGCTGCATAAAAACTAATTTGGTTGATGAAAAAGCTTTAGTATTATGTGATTGAGCGTGAAAGAAGACAGGAGAGAAAATTGAATGAATGATGGCTTTTATACTGATACAGGCTCGTGATTTTAAAAAATGTTTAAAAAAGTAATATTTAATGCAGCTGTGTTAATGCAGTATGACAACTCGCAGGAACGCAGTAGGGAGTGATTCAAGGCTGCTTTATTGAACTTATTACTATCTCATTTCCTTCACAGACAGATAAAATAGTTTCTAACTGTTATTGCACCCAATGTAGGCAATGTAGGGTGTAGGGTGCTTACCCTACATCCTACATTGGGTTTAATTTGTAAGTTTAGTAAGCCCTACATCGCACATCCTACATCGAGTATAATTATAATGCCATTTAGAAGCTCCCTACATCCTACACCCTACATCGGCCGTTTCGTTTTATTTGCCTTACCCTGGTTGACACTACACTACAGAATTATTTCGAGATTTATTTTCAACTTCAGCAGCTTCACATTCGTGCAACATATTAAGAAGACACTAGAAAAATGGGTAAATACTGCTGTCATGACATATTCATTTTCCATACT
>JARLJN010000001.1 GCA_031291255.1 Gammaproteobacteria bacterium | reverse complement strand
TTTTTTTTTTTTTTTTTTTTTTTTTTTTTTTTTTTTTTTTTTTTTTTTTTTTTTTTTTTTTTTTTTTTTTTTTTTTTTTTTTTTTTTTTTTTTTTTTTTTTTTTTTTTATAAAAAACTATTTTTTTTGTTTGGGTGGCGAAAACAACCCCCCCCCCAACCCAACCTACACAAAGCTAAAGTTGATAAGAATAGTCACGGTTTTTTAACCCACACTTCCTTCCAAACTCACTTCCAATAACTTCTGCGCTTCCACCGCAAATTCCATAGGCAATTCATTAAATACCTGTTTGCAAAATCCATTCACTATCATAGATACCGCGTCTTCTGCACTCAGACCGCGTTGGCGACAATAAAATAATTGGTCTTCACCAATTTTGGAAGTTGATGCTTCATGTTCAATCTGTGCCGTTGAATTTTTCACTTCTATGTAAGGAAAAGTATGCGCACCACAAGTCGAACTTAATAACAATGAATCACACTGCGTATAATTTCTTGCGTTGACTGCTGTCGGTGCAATACGGACCAAACCTCTATAACTGTTTTGTCCATGCCCTGCAGAAATACCTTTTGAAATAATCGTGCTGCTGGTGTTTTTTCCTAGATGTATCATCTTAGTGCCAGTGTCTGCTTGCTGATAATTATTCGTCAATGCAACAGAATAAAACTCACCCACAGAATGATCGCCTTGCAAAATCACACTGGGATATTTCCATGTGATTGCTGAACCCGTTTCAATTTGAGTCCAAGAAATTTTTGAATGATGACCACGACATGCGCCACGCTTAGTCACGAAATTATAAATTCCACCACGGCCTTGTTCATCACCGGGATACCAATTTTGCACGGTAGAATATTTTATTTGTGCGTTATCTAACGCAACTAATTCTACCACTGCGGCATGCAACTGATTTTCATCGCGCATAGGTGCAGTGCAGCCTTCTAAATAACTGACATAACTGTCTTCTTCTGCAATGATGAGTGTACGTTCAAATTGCCCTGTATTTGCAGCGTTAATTCTAAAGTAAGTAGATAACTCCATAGGACAGCGTACGCCTTTTGGAATATAAACAAATGAACCGTCACTAAAGACTGCGGAATTAAGTGTTGCAAAAAAGTTATCTCGATAAGGAACAACTGTCCCTAAATATTTTTCAACTAATTCTGGATGTTTTTGAACAGCTTCTGAAAAGGAACAAAAGATAACGCCGACTTCTGCCAATTTTGCTTTATAAGTTGTTGCAACAGAAACACTATCAAATACCGCATCGACTGCAACACCCGCTAAAAATGCTTGCTCATGTAATGGGATGCCAAGTTTTTTATAAGTGTCTAATAACTTAGGATCCACTTCATCTAAACTTTTAGGCCCGTCTGTTTTTGATTTAGGTGCAGAATAATAAATAATGCTTTGATAATCGATTTCTGCATAGTTTAAATGAGCCCATGCTGGTGGTGTCATCGTTAACCAATGTCTATACGCTTTCAAACGCCATTGCAACATAAAATCAGGCTCATTCTTTAAGCGCGAAATTTCTCGCACAACCTCTTCTGACAAACCAGGTGGCAATGAATCCGATTCTATAGAGGTAACAAATCCATATTCGTAATCTTTATTGACGACTTTTTTAATAAAATTATTTGCCATATTAAAAACCTTTTACGATAGGAATGCCTTTTAGCATCAAATTATTTTGTGCTAAAGGTTGCATCATATTTTTTAACGTCACACTAGAAAGCGTTGTTAATATTATATTGTTAATCATTTGCCAATTATCTTTCAGAGTGCAGATGGATTCGATGACACAACTCTTTTTTGTGCTGCAACATTCTGTCATGGCAAGATTACCCTCTAGTGCGCGGACAATGTGTGTGAGCGTAATCTCATCTGCTGAACGTGCTAATTGATAACCGCCGCCAGTTCCACGAAAAGAAACCAGTAAGTTAGCTTCTAAGAGAATTTTTAAAATTTTACTGACAGTAGGAAAAGCTAAATGCACTTCTTTAGCGATATTTGCTGCGCTAACAGCCTGCTCAGGCATCAGGGCTAAATAGCTCATAATCACCATGGCGTAATCTGTTAATTTGCTTACCCGTAACATGAAAACCTCTGCCCAGCTCGTTGGATGCGTAAAGTACCATATTGGTACTAATTATAACAACAAATACTGAGTTTTTGAGCATAAATAGCTATAATTTTTCATTAATTGGATCAAAACTTAGCAATATAGTTACCCTAGCCAACAGGGGGATTATATATGAGCGCCATTTATTTTGAGTTAATGCAGCGATTTTTAACTAGGCGCATTCCAGCAAATATAGCTTCACTCATTTGTTGAGGAAAATTCTTTGGTAATAGATTAATGACTTGTTGAATGACATCTTCCATGTTGTCAAAGACATCTTCCATTATGCTTTGCATTACTGTCGGAGAAAATTGACAATGTGTAGCCATAGCTAACCAGTGACGTATCTGAATATTGCTCCATAAATAATGACAATTTTTGCCTTTTAATGACATGGCCATTTTTAATTCTTTCCATTCTAATTGTCGTTTGGCGGTTAGAGGATAGGCTGATATCACATCATATAACGGTGTCATTTGGTAACGACCTTGTGGTTCTATAGCGATACTGAAATTTTTTGCATGTCCATCAATGGCGCCAATGACCCAGAATAAAAAAACTGTCTTCATGAATTTTTCACGATCTTTTATTGCTTCTTTTGAACCAAGCAAAATATTCATAATTTCCTTTATGCCTGGGCCCCCATCCGATTCATATTTTAAACCTGGCGATATTCCGAGAGCTTGGCAAAAATCTTCTTGTGGTAATCGCATTAACCATTTGTCATTTTTATCCCAGCGCCTGTCAAACCGCTCCACAACTAATGTTTTTACATCATCAAAGCTTACGATTCGTGCTTGATTAACAGGTAAGTTATAAGCAGATAAAATTTTGAGACAAAGCCATTCGTTTTCAACGCTTTCTGATAAATCAATACCAGCATGTTTTATTTGGCCTATTGGTAATTTGACAATATGACTCGTTGGGGTTGCGCCTTGTGGCAAGCACCATTGTTCTTGATGCCACAATAGAGCTGTTTTTTCTTGTGCCCCTGCAATTGAAATGCGGAAATCAGTTTCACGATCCATGCCTAAAGGTGCTGTCTTATACTGTTTTAAAATTTTTGCGATAGCATTATCACTTATTGGCTTTGCCTGTATTTTTTTGATATTGGTAACTTTTGATTGTGTTAATAGTTGCAATGCGCCTATACAATCAGCACCAATGTGCGAAAGTAAGTCGAAACAATTGTCCGATGGCACACTAAAACGAGCTTGGATACGTTTGCGAATTAACTCACTATCAGGTAACAAGTTATCAAAGTAGGAATCAACAACTTGGCCCTTATATGGAATTTCTGTTAATGGCATTGATAAACTAATAGGGCGGGTGTTTGCCCAAACTAACCAATCATGATCATATGTAAACACAAGACTGCCGCTGGATTCGCGTATAAGTGTGCCTACATGCATTCCATTCATGTAAACGTAAAGATTCTGATATTGTTTTTTTTTTGCCATTTACCAACTCTCTTCTGTTTTATGAGTGCTAACTGTTTTGGGGCGAATTACCATTTCCAAATCAAGTGCGGCCAATATTCGAAATAAAGTTTCAAGTCGCGTACCTGGCGCGCCATTTTCAATACTAGAAAATGTACTTTGTTCAATGTTAAAAATACTCCCAGCTTCTGTTTGGCTAAGCTTTTTTGCTTTTCGTTGTCGTGTTATAGCGCTGGCTAGGGATTTGGGGGAGTGGACTAATTGTTCCATGAGGTCACCTATATTGAGAAGACTTTCTTTAATTATATATAAGTACAGCTATACAATCAATTTATGGCTAAACAGCTATAAATTATAAATATGGCTGAACAGCTATAAAAAAGCTTTCTCAAGTTATGCCCATAAGATGGCCGCTTGTAGTCAGCCTGAAGCCCGTGACATAATGGCGCACATTTATTTTGCAAAGAAGCTAAAAGTGATGGGTATATACAGCGGTATTACATTAAAAGGATTAGATCTCAGTCTTTTTTTAGGTTGGCCTGAACAAGAACGAGCGCAAACTCAAAAAGTCCTAATCGATATTCATCTTAATTTCACAACACCTCCAGAAGCTTGCGTAACAGATAATCTGGATGAAACGTATTGTTACGATAAATTAGTGAGATTGCTTAAAGAGAAATTACTTACACGCCATTTTCATTTGATAGAACATTTAGGTTATGAAATTTATCAGATTATACACACACTTTTTTCTGCTGATACACGCATTAATATACGTATCACCAAACATCCCAAAATAGAAAATTTAAATGGCGGCGTCAGTTTTTTTTATGGGGATGACAACATCTCATGGTAATACTTGGGTTAGGCACAAATCTTAATGATAGACTCAGTTTTTTACGTGCAGCTTATCATCAAATAAAAAAAATTCCGCATCTTACAATAGAACAAGTTTCTCCAATTTATATCTCTGATGCATTACTTCCTGAAAATGCACCTGAGTCTTGGGATATGCCTTATTTAAATTTAGCATTACGTTGTGATACACAACTTACACCACATGAATTATTAAAACTCACCAAACAAATTGAAATCGATATGGGCCGCACATTTGAAAATAGATGGGGGCCCAGACCTATAGATATAGATATACTCGTTTGGGATGATTTGCTTTTATATGATGACAAATTACATGTTCCTCACGAGCACTTACATGAAAGACCTTTTGCACTCTGGCCCTTAGCCGATGTTGCTCCACACTGGGTTTATCCTTTAAAAAATGATTTTTACGGAAAAACAGCTGCAGAAATAGCTAAACAATGGGGTTCTAAATTTTCAGGTAATGCGCCACTGCACACCCAACAAATTTCACAACGTATAGACACTCCGCAGTTAATCGGAATTATAAATGTCACCCCCGATTCTTTTTCTGATGGCGGTAAGTTTAAAACGGTAAATCAATTTATTTTACACGCTCAACAGTTAGTCAAAGCGGGTGCAGAAATTATTGATATAGGTGCAGAAGCCACTGGGCCTAATGCAAAATCTTTATCGCCAGAAACAGAATGGCAACGTTTAGAACCCGTATTAAATGAAATTTTATCGCAACGGAAAAATTTTTTAATTTCACCTAAAATCAGTGTAGACACACGAAATGCAGTCACTGCTCAAAAAGCATTAGACTTAGGTGTGGACTGGATTAATGATCAATCTGCTTTTGCTGACGCAGATATGTCAGAAATCATTATTAAATCTCAGTGTGACGTAGTTATCATGCATCAACTCGGAATTCCTGCTGATAAAAATAATGTACTGGCTACTACTGACGATGTGACATCTCATGTTTTAGCATGGGCTAAAAATAAAATTTCTACGCTAGAAAAATCAGGCATAAAACGCGAACGTATTATTTTCGATGTGGGAATAGGCTTTGGAAAAACTGCAGAACAATCTTTAGAACTTATTAAAAATATTTCTCAATTCAAACAATTAAATTGCCGCTTGCTCGTAGGGCATTCCCGCAAATCATTTTTAAGCTTATTCACAGATAAGCCCGCGCCACTAAGAGACATAGAAACTACCGCTATTTCTCTATTCTTAGCTCAAAACAACATTGATTATTTACGAATTCACAATGTGGAAGATTGCGCGAGCAGCTTAAAAGTACTTTGTACGTTATAACAATTTTGTCTTACCCACATTACTTTTTTAGATGACTCACCCTTTCATCTACAGAATAATCTGGTAATGATTTTTTTGGAGTTGGCTTAAAAATTCCTATAGGATAAAAACGACTGTCATGAATTTCAGATATACGACGAGCAAATTGCATTCCTTGATTTACTTGAACAGCACATGCATGCAATACGGGGCCATATAAAAAGTTACCGGGCAGTTTCTGACGCATAAAATGAGTAGCCATTTCTCTTTCATCTGCTGCTACAGAAACACTGATTGCACTTCCTGCAACATGCTCATGTGCATCAATTGCTTCGTTGTTATTCATAATTGAAAGAATAAAATTGGCATCTTGTTTTATACGAATAGGCGCGACGAATTCAATAGTTGGTGTCATACCCATACCAATAACATCGCGAAAAGAGATACTTGCTACAGTAGCTGATCCAACAAAATCAAATCTTCTCTTTCCAGCACGATCCAAAGCAAATTCTTCGTCAGCTTCTTTAGATGCCGTTTCGGTGATTAAATCTTTTAATGGCTGTGCCGCATCATCGCATTCTAAAAAACCAGCAGCGACAGAACGTAAAGTCCATTTGTCTTTTCTAGCAATAATAGAAACTTTATCATCATTAGAAATAAATGGCGCTAGCACTCCTGTTTTGAAAAAATCTTTGTGATGAAGAGCACTTCCTTTTGATTTTGTGGCTTTCATTTTTTCTAAAGTCACGAGGAAAACATAATCTACTCGTAGTGCTTCAAGATAAAGTGTGTTGCTAGAGGTATCGTAAACAGCACCCGTTAATACTATTTGGTTGCCATTATAAAAATTTTTATTTGCACTCAATTGAGATAACGTTTGGTCATATATTTTTTGTTCTTCTGCTTGTAACGAAACAACTGGAAGATCGCCATAATGAGTGGCCTCTTCTTGGGTATGCATATCTTTAACAAAAACAACCCGTGGAGGCGTGTCAAATTGAAAACTGCTTTGCGCAACAACAAGATTTTGAATTTCTTTAGCTTCACTCAATTTGTTTTCATTTAATATTTCTGGCAACGCGCTATCTTTCCACGCTGTTATGAGATTAATTAACATCTGTTATCCTTAATTATTAGACAATTTCTGTGCATTATTATTGCATCAACTTATTTATTAATCAATAATCTTACAAGAAACCTCCCTTAAGAATCATCATATAAGAAGTTTCACTAAGATTTACCTATCGAATAGAAGAATAATAAATTCAATATAATCAATCTATTATACATTTAATTGAGTATGCTAGGCTTAGGTTTGGGCTACAATATCTGCTAAATCATAGCATTTTGAGTTAATTTAAGCTTACGTTAAGGTTAGGCTGGCATGATGAATTAAGAGACCTCAAATAGAACGAAGAGAATTTTATGCCGAATTTAAGCCTAAGCGTATCATTAGCGAATGATATATCAAATAATCGTTTTGACTCACTCCTGCAAATTGAAGGCATAGAGCCTGCATTCAAAGATGCGCTTGAGAAACAATTAGCGACATTTGATGATAGTTCAGATGCTGATTTTTTTGCTGAAGGTTCTGCATTTCATGCTTTAAAAAAGCTAGCTGATGTTCTTTCTAAAACACAAACACATATCACTCTCAAATTCATCCCTGAATCAATTTTAATTGAACTGCTTAAACTCTTAAAAGCCAATACAAATCCTGCATTCAATAATAAATTAAATGATTGTACTGTTATACGCACGAAAGATAATGGATACGTTAAAATAGAAGAGATTTCTTTATACATAGCTTCAGACTATGAAGAAGACTTCGATGAGCTGGATGATCTTGAGTTAATCAATGAGACGAATGATATTAATGTAGATCGTAATTTCTCAGACGATGAAGAATTTGGTGAAGGGGAGGAATTTGATATGGATGGTAGATTAGTTGATTCTGTTTCCAAACTTCCGTTAACTCGGACTCATTCGACTGCATCAACTGAAAGCTTAACAGCTAGCCTATGTTCTCCACGATCAGAAGGACCTACTCCTTGTTTTGGTTTGTCTTCTGTTGAAGATATCACTGAACTAGAAAATGAACTTTCTCGTTCAACTCTTTTATTAAAACAAGCAGATGATGAATTAAAAAAATCTACAGATAACTACGAACATAAACTTGATGAAACCACTCAGATTGTTAGAAAATTACAAGTTGATCTTGCTCTACATCCTGTTTTAGATCATGTCGTGCGCCAAAGAAGATTATCTAATGGTGAACAAATTAACCAAGCTTTTTATAAAAAGCCCTCTCCAAAAAAACATCTTTTTATAGGTGAAAACAAAACCCAGCCTACTTTATTTTCTCCAGCAAAAGAATCATTAACGCATATCATAAACGATCGTATGCCTGCTTTTGATGCTGTGAAACAAGCTGAATATAAAACAAAAAAATATCAAGCAGAAAAAGGATTGTTTGAACAACGTATATTAGCCACCTCATGTCCTTCTACTTTCTGGGAAAAATATAAAGACCCAGCCGTGGAAAATAAAACACATGAGTCCTTAATCTTATCTCCTAAAAAATTAAAATCATAAGCAACAAAAAACACTATGAAATGATCCAAACACTATCACTCTGTCACCTGGCTTAGCCAACTGGGTAGCAGAGTGATAGGCTTCTTCTAAATTCTGATAACTGTTTACTGGAATTTCTTCATCCGCAAAATGACTGAGTAAGTTTTCAATTGCTGCACCCCGTTCCACTTTTAATTCTGCAATATGCCATTCATCAATTTGATTTTTTATAGTTTGAATTGTCCCTTTAATATCTTTATCACCTAACATAGAGAACACTGCTATGGTTTTTCCTACACAAGGCAGAGCCGCTAATTTTTTTGCTAATAATTCAGCTGAAGCAGGATTATGCGAAACATCAAAAATTTTTGTGACAGGCCCTTCTACAATTTGTATGCGTCCAACTAATTTAACGTCACGTAAACCTTTTTTTATCGCATCTTCAGTCACTGGACATTTATTTTGTAATACATCTATTGCCATCAATACCGTAGACATATTTTGTAAGGCAAGAACGGGTATAGGTAAATTTTCATAATGTGTTTTTTGTGATGTCCAAGACCAAGTCGTTTCTTGAGTGTGATAACTAAATTCTTTTTCCTGACAAAACAAAGGTGCCTCTAATGTTTCAGCATAATCACATAAAGACTGAGGTGGTAAAGGATCTCCACAAATAACAGGAACCTGTGCTCGACATATTCCTGCCTTCTCTCTCGCAATTAATTCTCGTGTATCACCTAACCAAGCGACATGATCTATAGCAATGCTAGTAACAATGGCACAATCTGTATCAATTGCATTCACTGCATCATAACGACCACCTAAACCGACTTCCAATATACAAACATCTAAGCTTTCACGATAAAAAATATCAAGAGCCACTAAGGTATTAAATTCAAAAGGTGTTAAACCTATCTTATTTCGCCCTTGATCTATGCGCTCAAATGCGGCACATAAGCTTTCATCATCTAATGCTTTACCTTGAATTCTAATTTGTTCATTGAATTGAAATAAAAATGGCGAAGTAAAAGCACCCACTTTATAACCTTGAGCTAAATAAATAGCTTCCAATCCAGCCACCGTAGAACCCTTACCATTAGTTCCAGCTACAGTAATGGTATTACGACCTGGACTTAACAGATTTAAATCCTTAGCGACCTCTGTAACACGCTCTAAACTCAAATCCATCTGTAGGGGATGTAATGATTTCGTATAATCTATCCATTCGTTTAACGTACGCTTGCTCATTATTTTCTCTTTTAACCTGTTAGTAACACATAAGACAGAGGCCTTGCTAACTGTGTGTAAGTACACCCCCTACTAATCCATACAATCTTATCCCCTGATCTGAGAACTATACACAGAGTTATACACAGAATTATGACAATATAAAAAGTGATTTAACTTGATGAATTTTTTAACCTTTTAAAGACTTTCCACAGAATTGTCGTCCCCTATATATAAGCTCTACAAGATAAAGAATATATATTATATATATTTAATAAGATAACCAGATTCAAAAGAGGTGAAATTCTAAATATCCTTATTTGATTAAATGCTTTTGATCTTATTAAAATTTAATTTATAAAAAGTATAAGCATGGAGAGCGGAGTCCTGTCGCTTGTAGGTTGGGTTAAGTGCTTTTTACGAAACCCAACATAATCCTACTTATAGCATGGCCGGAATGTATTGCGTGCGCGGGAGCCCTCCTTCCGCGCCACCCCGGGAATTAACTGTGATAACTTTTTGCAAAAGCCTTAAAAGCATTAAACTAAACTCATAGACCCAATATTACGCTTTGATTCACATTCTTTTGCTTTTGATTTTTCTAAAAATTGATATTGAATATTCCCGGGGTGGCGCGGAATGGAGGGCTCCCGCCGCGCGGAGCTTGCGAGCACGATGGGTGTTGGGTTTCGTAAAAACGCTCAACCCAACCTACAAGCGACAGGACCCCGCTCACAACTCATTAAAATTACCACCATTATACAATTTGTTTATATTTAACACATTACTACCTGTTCACAACCCCATTTAAAACCTCTGTTTATCTGTGTACAACTAAGCATCCCAGATTTCAGTACAATGTTATCCCCTGATTTAAGAACTATACACAGAGTTATACACAGAATTATGACTGGATTTAAAGCGATTTAACTTCATGAATTTTATATTTTTTTAGAGACTTTCCACAGAATTGTCGTCCCTTATATATAAGCACTACAAGATAAAGAAATATATATAATATATTTAAATAACCAGTGGGTAAGCTAAGCTCGTTTTACTTCCTGAAACATTTGACAAAAACACAAATGCTACCTATGATTAGCCCCCTCATAGAAATATAAATCAGCAAGAGTAGAGTAATTATGAAAAGAACATTCAACCCTAGCGTTGTTAAACGTAAAAGAACTCACGGTTTTCGTGCTCGTATGGCTACTAAAAATGGCAGAGCTGTATTAAGCAGACGTCGTGCTAAAGGTCGTGCTAGATTAGCTGTATAGAAATAATACTATTTTGAATAATTATTTAAGCTTTCCTCGAACTCATAGGATAGTAAGTAAATCTGAATACCAATCTTTGTTTGATCAATCAAATAAAGTGGCTCAGCGATACTTACTAGCTTTATTTAAACCTAATCAAAAGTCCCACGCACGTGTTGGAATAATTGTGGGTAAACGAGTTGCTAATCAAGCCGTTGCACGAAACCAAATTAAACGCATAGTGAGAGAAAGTTTTCGTGCTAACTATGAAAGGTTTCAAGGTCTTGATATTGTTATCATTGCTCGCGCGCAATGTGACAATTTAAACAAAATTCAATTGCGAGAAGGCATAGAACAATTGTGGCAAAAATTAGCAGTCCAATCTCAAAAAGCCTCACGCTGATTATTCAAGCTTATCAATATGCTGTAAGCCCTCTACTTGGTAATTGTTGTCGATTTTATCCTTCTTGTTCTGCTTACACAGTAGAAGCCATACAAGTACATGGTTGTCTACATGGAAGCTATTTAGGAATGAGAAGAATTATACGTTGTCATCCTTGGCATCAAGGTGGTTTTGACCCTGTCCCGGAAAAAAATAAATTATGCTAACTAATATTGTTGATTATTTACGTTTTACTTTAATAGCCGTTTTAGTTGTTTTAGGTATGATGTTGTATGAAGCATGGGTAAAAGATCATCCTGTGTTAACTTCAACTGCTACACAAACACAATCTGCGGTAAGTAATAATTATATTCCTAATATGAATTCAACTATACCTAACACTGCTGCAACTCCTGCTCAAACAAATGTGCCTGTCGCACAAGCTAATTCTCCAGCAGCAACAGCAAGTCCGCATATCATTCATGTCACTACAGATGTTTTAAATGTAGATATTGATGCAGCTGGCGGAAATATTACAAAAATTAATTTAACCAAATATCCTTTAGAATTACATTCATCAGAACCAGTGACTTTACTGAATGATGATGCAGACACACGATATATTGCTCAAAGTGGTTTAATTAGTGCAACGGGACCAGATACTTCAAAGGGCCAAGCGCTTTACACATCAGATAAAACAACCTATGCATTAGCAGAGGGTCAAAACGAAATTAAAGTGGATTTAAATTGGCAAGATGCAAATGGTGTGAAAGTCACAAAATCATTTACCTTTAAACGTAATGATTATGAAGTGAATGTAAACTACTTAATAAATAATGCTTCCACGCAACCATGGGCAGGTAATCTTTATTTACAACTCATGCGTAAAAATACACCTCCAGGAAAATCAGGATTAATTAATTTAACAACGTATTTTGGTGCAGCTATTTCCAGCCCTGAAAAACCGTTTCAAAAAATAAAATTTTCCGATATGCAAACAAGAAATTTGAGTGAAACAATAGTTGGCGGTTGGGCGGCTATGGTTCAACATTATTTTGTGTCTGCTTGGGTGCCTGAAAAAAATAGTACTTCACAATATTTTACTCGCATCACAGATGATAATTTATATACGGTAGGCATGATAGGACCTAAACTGACAGCAGGCCCTGGTGCTAGCGTAGAAACACAAGCTAAATTTTATTCTGGCCCTGCTGTTGCAGATCGTTTAGAACAAGCTGCACCTAATTTACAATTAACGATTGATTATGGTTGGATTTGGTTTATTGCAGTTGCAATTTTCTGGATGATGCAACACATACATAGTTTGGTTGGAAATTGGGGTTGGTCCATTGTTCTCGTGACACTGGTTATTAAATTACTTTTCTATCAGTTGTCTGCAAAAAGTTATCGCTCTATGAGCATGCTAAAAAAATTGCAGCCTCGTATTGCGACATTGAAAGAACGTTTTGGTGCAGATAAACAAAAATTCACACAAGCCACTATAGAGCTTTATAAAAAAGAAAAAGTAAATCCTATGAGTGGTTGTTTACCCATACTGATACAAATTCCAGTATTTTTTGGATTGTATTGGGTGTTGCTTGAAAGCGTAGAATTACGTCAAGCACCTTGGATACTTTGGATTCATGATTTAACCATGAAAGATCCCTATTATATTTTACCTGTGTTAGTGGGTATCTCGATGTTTTTACAACAACGATTAAATCCACCACCACCAGATCCTATGCAAGCAAAAGTGATGATGATGATGCCTGTTGTATTTACAGCGCTCTTCTTAAATTTTCCAGCCGGTTTAATGTTGTATTGGTTTGTGAATAATTCACTTTCGTTTTTACAACAGTGGTACATCATGCGCGGTATTAATGCGAATGAAACACCTAAAAAACTTAATCGATAATTCAACTGATACCATCGTAGCTCAGGCGACACCGCCTGGGCGCGGTGGTATTTCTATCATTCGACTCTCTGGCCCATCTGTTAAAAGCATTTCAGAAAAAATTTTACATACCCTTCCCCATCCTCGTACTGCTACACACACTTCTTTTTATGATGAAGAAAATATTGCACTGGACGAAGGTATTGCTATTTTTTTCCCTCAGCCTAACTCGTTTACTGGCGAAGATGTTTTAGAATTGCAAGGACATGGCGGTCCTGCTGTAGTTGATTTATTAATACAACACATTTTGAAACTGGGTGTACGTATGGCACATCCTGGAGAGTTTTCTGAAAGAGCTTACCTGAATGACAAATTAGATTTAGCGCAGGCAGAAGCGATTGCTGATTTAATTGATGCATCATCTTCTCAAGCAGCACGTGCAGCAATGCGTTCATTGCAAGGCGAGTTTTCAAAACGCATACACGAGCTCGTAGAAAAAATAACGCACTTGCGCATGTATGTAGAAGCAGCTATTGATTTCGCAGAAGAAGAAATTGATTTTTTAGCAGATAATCAAGTTGCAACTGATTTAACAAATGCTTTAACTGATTTGGAATCCATACTTGCGTCAGCTACTCAAGGCAGTTTGTTGCGTGAAGGGATTACTGTTGTGATTGCTGGTGAGCCCAATGTAGGCAAATCCAGTTTATTAAATTGTTTAAGCGGAAAAGAAAGTGCGATCGTCACAAATATTCCGGGCACAACACGTGATGTGTTGCGTGAATATATTTTATTAGATGGTTTGCCATTACATATTATTGATACTGCAGGTTTAAGAGAAAGTGACGATCTTGTTGAACAAGAAGGAATGCGTAGAGCACGTCATGAAATTTCTCAAGCGGATATTCTTTTAGAAGTGATAGACGCGACGTCATCTTCATCACTACATCAAGAATTAAATTGTGAGATTCCTAAATCTGCAGACAGAATTATTGTTCGTAATAAAATTGATTTAATAAATGAAGTCGCTGGCATTGAAAAACGAGATGACAAAACTATTATTTCGTTATCTGCTAAAAACAATATAGGCATTGATATTTTAAAAAATCATATTAAATCTTGTGTGGGCTTTGCAAAAAATACAGAGGGTTGTTTTTCTGCACGTCGTCGACATTTAGATGCACTAATTCGTGCTAAAGATTTTTTACTGAGTGGCCAGGAACAATTAGCTGATCACCGTGCGGGTGAATTACTTGCTGAAGATTTGCGTCAAGCGCAAATTGCTTTGAGTGAAATTACCGGTGAGTTTACATCGGATGATTTGCTGGGAAGAATTTTCTCGAGTTTTTGTGTGGGGAAATAAGTGGACCTCATTGCGACAAACAGCTGAGCGTATCTCGTGTAGGTTGGGTTGAGTGCTTTTTACGAAAC
>JARLJN010000045.1 GCA_031291255.1 Gammaproteobacteria bacterium | reverse complement strand
TTCAACCCGGTTTTTTCGAAATGCTAAAGCGGGGCTAATTATTTAGTTTTGCGTGACGCCGGTATTGAGATTGGCGAAAATCCGGGGTTCATTCCATAAGTATTAACCCTTAGTTGGGTTAGTAGTTTTCCAGCCAGACCTTTCAGTTTCGCCCCGTTTTATCGCTATAATTCGTTAAAAATGCTATTATTTAGTTAGGTGTGCGTACACATTGCTTTTCTCTTTGCCTAATTTAAGGATGGCTATATGGAAGGTGATTCCATAAATACATTCCGTGTTCTTATTGTCGATGACAGTAAGCAAACGCATGAGATTTTCAATCGCCTATTAAATCTTCAAGGTAAGATGCAATTTTCGACAAAAGCAAAAGAGAAAAACTTTAACTCTTCGTTATTTCCTACTTTTTCAGTCGATTCCTCATTCCAGGGAAAGGATGCGGTAGAGCTGGTGAGGCAATCCATAGTAGAAAATGAACCTTACGCACTTGCGTTTGTCGATATACGTATGCCGCCAGGTTGGGATGGCTTAGAAACCATTAAACGAATTTGGGAATTAGATAAAAACATTCAAATCGTAATATGCACAGCGTATTCTGATTATTCTTGGGAAGAGACTGTCACCGATTTAGCTGCATTTGATAATTTTCTTATTCTAAAAAAACCTTTTGACGGTATTACAGTGCGGCAAATTGCTTGTTCTTTAACAAGAAAATGGCAGTTAGCACAAGAGGCCTTTCAAAACACGCAGTTATTAGAACAAGAAATTAAAGTGAGAACAGATGAATTGCTGCATTCGGCTATGCATGATTCATTAACGAATTTACCTAATCGATTTTTATTATTACAACAGTTAAATGTTTTGATGAATGCATTGCCACCCAAAAAAATATTGGCAGTGTTTTTACTGGATCTTGATCGTTTTAAATTTATAAATGATAGTTTGACGCACGCGATGGGCGATACACTTTTACAAGCAGTTGCTGAAAGACTAAAAGAAGCCAGTCTGGAAAGTCATTATTTACTTGCACGTTTGGGCGGTGATGAGTTTGTTATTGTATTAAGTCATTTGAATGATTTACTTGAGATTACTCAACGAGCTCAATATTATTTGAATGTCTTATATCAATCATTTCAAATAGCCAATCAAGATTTAAGAATTAGTGCGAGTATAGGGGTAAGTATTTATCCGGGGTCTGGTGATACAGGTGAAATGTTAATTCGTAATGCTGATATTGCTATGTACCAAGCAAAAGAAAGAGGGCCTAATAGCTTTCAAATTTATACTGAAAGCATGAATAGTTTTAGTGTGGAACAATTAAAGTTAGAAAATGAATTACTCCGTTCGCTTGAAAAAAATGAATTAGTGTTACATTATCAGCCAGAAATTGACATAAACACTGGAGAATTAAAAGGTGTAGAAGCGCTCATACGCTGGCAGCATCCAGTGAGAGGATTAGTGGCTCCGATGAATTTTGTTCCTTTAGCAGAACAAACGGGATTCATATTACCCATGGGAGAATGGGTGTTGCGAACAGCATGCAAGCAAAATAAGATGTGGCAAGAAAAAGGTTTTAAAAAAATAAGAATAGCAGTGAATGTGTCTGGCAGGCAGTTTGAACAAACTAATTTAGTTGAGATGGTAAAAAATGTTTTAAAAGAAACAGAGTTAGATCCTGAATTTTTAGAATTAGAAGTGACAGAAAATATTATCATAGGTGAAGGTATTATTATTGAAAATGTACGGGCGATCAAAGAAACGGGAGTGCATATTGCTTTAGATGATTTTGGTTCTGAGCATTCAAATTTGCAACATTTAAAAAAGTTAGCATTTGACCGCATTAAAATTGATAAAAGCTACATAGATAATATTAATATACGCGCTGAGGATGAGGCTATTATCCGTGCGGTCATCAGCATGGCAGAAAGTCTTAATGTGAGAGTATTGGCAGAAGGTGTTGAACTGCAGCAGCAGCTTGATTTCTTAAAAAAAGAAGGTTGTCATGAGGTGCAGGGCTTTTATTTTAGTGAAGCATTGCCGTCAGATATGTTAGAAAAATATTTTATTTCAATGCAAAATCCCTCATCGAAAAAATAAAACGGATAATTCCCGGACACGGCGCTGCACGCGTTTGTCCGGGCTACAACTTCTTTAAATAGAATAACGAGAATTGATTTTTTATTTGTAGCGTGGACAAAGGCGTGCA
>JARLJN010000044.1 GCA_031291255.1 Gammaproteobacteria bacterium | reverse complement strand
CGATGTATTACCAGAAGAATCAAAAAGACCTGAAGTCAAAAAAAATATCACAACTCATATCAAATATGATTATGCAAATCGACCTATCGTTAATATAGATGAGAAAAATATTTCTCGATTTACCGTCTATGATAGATCGGGCCGTGAAAGATTTCATATCGATGGTGATGGATATGTCATTGAGAATCAATATACTGATAGCTTTACTAATCCTACTAAAATAATTCAGCATAGCGTAGCTATCAATAAAGAAGTTATTTTAGCAAACATAAATGGATTTAGCTTAGATACCATGCTAACACTCATATCTGAATTAGATAAAAAAGAAGATAGAACAGTTACCTTAACTTATGATAGACGCGGACTGAAAAAATCTGCAGAAAAAGATAAAATCATTACTCCTGTTATTAATGGCGAAAAGATTAAGGCTGCTGAAGCCTCTCCTTGCACTTCATGGAATTATAATGCATTCGGGGATATCACAAAAGAAACAACATTAATCAATGCAAATAATGAAACTGCAGTGACTAGAAATTTTCATGACAACAATGGGAATCTTATCCTAACTATTTCCCCAAAAGGTTATGTTACAACACAACTTTTCGGAATGCATGTTACAGATACCGATAAGAAGGAATATATATTATTAAATCGCTCTGAATTCGAATTACCTTTGAGTTCTGAAATAAATTGGGATAATTACAATGAAGTGCTTAATGCTAAGCAAAAACACACTAAAGATGTAATCACCGACTTTGAATACGATAGGCGTTTATTGCAAACCAAAAAAACTGTTACATCAGGTGATATGTTTTATAAATCTACCGTAGATGCAACCGATCAACCAATTGTTAACCCTGATACAAATTGTATTACAACAGGAACAGAATATGATGCGGATGGCAGAGTCAGTGCATATATTTCAGAGACAAAAGAAAAACGTTACCTAGTAAGAAATAAGCGTGGCGATGTGATTTATGAAACTAACTTTCCGTTGGTGACAGACCTTAATGATAAAGATGAAAATGGTGCTCCCAAAAAACAAATTGCCTTAACACAGCATTTAATTAATGCTCATGGCCAAAAAACAGGATCAATACAATTTGTTAACCCAGCAATCGTGGAGCTTGATAAAAATAAAAAACTACTTAATATAATTCAACCCGCTAAGCCTGATGAACAATCAGAGCAAAATCATGAAACATTATTGTTAATGGATAATCGCGGTAATAATACTGTTACTCAAACACCTGAAAATCATTTAAAACATACAACGTTCAATGAAAAAAATGAACCTTCACGTAAATATCATACTGTCACGGGTTATCAAGTAATTAATAATGTTTTAACACCCATTACACATATGCATGCAATTCGAATGAAATTAGATAATCGCAAGCACATTATCATGCATGCAGTTGCTGACGAAAAATCAGAAACGCAAACACATAAGAAGATTAATGCATTTTCTGAAGTTGTGGGTGAAGGTCCTACTGCTGACAATATGATACTAATTAGAGTTTTTGATAAATCCGGTTATAAATGGTTTACCAATGAAGATAACGGCATTGCCACTATTTCATTTCCGAATGCTGATGGCTCTACAGTTGTGACCTTTCGTGCAGCAAATAAGAACTTGGCGGATTATAGTGACAATCAAGACGCTGCTAAAAATGAATTACTTGACGGTGACTATGAAAAAACATTTAAAGATGTACAGCGAACTGTATTAGAACGTGATTTAGAAGATAATGTTCAAACTCAGCAATTAGCATGGTATAGAACCAAACCTAGAGACATGCCTGAGTGTCATCAGATGTCATTTAGAGTTATTCAATACGCTGGCAGAAACTATATTACCTGGCATGCCTCAGATGAAAAGTTACTTGAACATATATTTAAGTTACGCGTCAAAGGAACAGATGCATGGGAAGAATTACCACCTATAAGATTGAATGATGAAACTTATGCTGTAGATATTACCGCGAAGCAAACAAATTGCTATGAATATGAATTAGATTATTATTTCAATGATCCGGAAAAAAGAGTACCTGATCACACGCCTAGTTATCGTTCAGTCGGTGAAACCATGTTGGATACAGGCAACTATGAAAATGCTAACAGTTTAGTTTGGTATATGCAGGATCAGCAAACACTTATTTTATGCGGGAAATTAGATGATGTGACAGGAATTGAGTTGCTCAAAAATGGCCAACCCTATAAACGATTAGCTGGAACTCAAATTGCCTTAGGCAAAATGAGCATA
The DNA here is from genome assembly GCA_031291255.1 of Gammaproteobacteria bacterium. GTDB lineage: Bacteria > Pseudomonadota > Gammaproteobacteria > DSM-16500 > DSM-16500 > UBA5158. The sequence goes on along the minus strand of JARLJN010000044.1, from coordinate 1,988 downwards.
GATTTTTCTGAAGAATACAGTGGAAACTATGATTTTAGAGCTGTTAAAGGAATGAGAATATTACAAGAAAATATTTCAGCAGGCGCACCTACAGCGCCATTTAATTTTAAATTTTGTAATCCGGCATTTTATTTTGCCGATCAAACTCATTATACGAGCTTACTACAAACCTTGCCGTCTGAAATTACGTCACTTGAAGTTGAAATTCATCGTGCTGCCGCTCCTATTCCTGCTTTTGTTTATGGATACAGAGAACGTAAGAATAAAAGCGTTGATATTCCAGCCGGCGCAAGACTTCCTGGTATGTATGTCTATGGAAAAGACAATAGTCAGAAAAAATATTTTTTAGGGTATTTCGTCAGCACAGCAAATGATACGTTTCAAAATTGGGAAGGTAATAGAACGGCAATTAATTTCTTTGCTGGACTAAATGTTACTCTACCCCAAAGCTATGGTGTGCCATTTTATTTATTGAATACCACATCAGCAGACCAGCCGCATGCATTAGTTGTGCATAGTGGCTTAGTGACTAATGGCACCTTCCAGTTACAACCATGGGCAGGTGGAACATACAGATTCATGGCACCAAATCAGTGGACACTACACCCAGCTCAAGCCTCTGTTGTTTCATTAAAAGATGCTCCCGTCACAGAGATTTTAGGTCAGTTGCCTGTACGCACAAAAAATCACATAAATCTTATGACGGTAAGAGAAATTAATGTCACAAACTTATCGATTAAAAATTATAAAGTCAGTGGATTTCAAAAAAATGTAGTGGCCAATAATACATGGCGAAATTATTACAATTATGAATGGAATACTAATCTTTCAGCTGACAGTCGATTAAAAGTGATGCATGAAGGCGCGGAATATGAAATTAATGATTTAAAAGCATTACCTAAAGTGCCAGGTAATGGCTTACAGAATCCTAGAAATTTTCAACGTTTCTGTGATCGATGGCCAGAAGCTGGTCCTAGCGCAGGAAATATGGGTTTATGTGTAGTCACTGACGAAGGCGATACTATCGATATGGGTGTGATCACGCCTTATGATGTTAAACAGATGCATTTAGGAAGAACGGATGTTGTTCAATTTGATGATTACGTACAGTATGACGGTGAGTTCGTTGACGAATCATTTTATCCTGATTCTTACGCCCTTTATTTCAGCCCTGTCCCCAGCAATCTGAATGTTGCTACATTTCGGTATCTAACAAAAACCACACTAAACCAACCCATTTGGCGTGATCTACCAATGAAGAGAACGGCATCAGGCGTATCTGTCAATGTGACTGGCGTTGCACCTGGTGATTATCATTATCAACTTTTAGATTCACAAGGCTCGATTGTTGATCTCAGTATCGTTGGTATTGAATACCGTAATGATGCTCATGGCATTGTTAAAATTACCAATAACAAACCAGGCAACATGACTTTTATTAGCAAAAGCAAAGATCAGATTTTAAAACTTGTTAAGCCTGTCATTAAAGCAAAATATAATAGGCGTCATAATCGTACTCAGGTTACAAATCGCAGTGGTCAAACCACAGATAGCGAATTTAATTTTTTAAATACGGAAATTAAAACCACTACGCCAGAAACAACTATTTCAGGTGCACATAATGAAAAAACCCGAGAGCGTTTAGTCACAGAAAATTTAGTAAACACTAATGGCTGCCCTGTTGCAGTAGTTCATCCGAATGGCGGCAAAAGTATACGTGTTGTTAACGATGCAGACAGCCCATTAAAAACAGCAGATGCAGATGGTGTTACCGCCAGCTTTACCATGGATTTATTAAAACGCAAAACCAGCGTACAAGGCATGACAGGCGGTAAAAGAAAAATTAAATATCGCACTAAGAATAAACGTAAACATCAAATGACTTCATTGCCAGGTAATAGAAGTGAAGAAGTAGAAACCAATGAAGAAAATTGCGTGATCAGAAAACAAGATGCCTTGAATCGAAATGTGGGTTTTGATTATGATGT
>JARLJN010000043.1 GCA_031291255.1 Gammaproteobacteria bacterium | reverse complement strand
CGATGTATTACCAGAAGAATCAAAAAGACCTGAAGTCAAAAAAAATATCACAACTCATATCAAATATGATTATGCAAATCGACCTATCGTTAATATAGATGAGAAAAATATTTCTCGATTTACCGTCTATGATAGATCGGGTCGTGAAAGATTTTATATAGATGGTGATGGATATATCATTGAACATCAATATACTGATAGCTTTACTAACCCTACTAAAATAATTCAGCATAGCGTAGCTATCAATAAAGACGTTATATTAGCAAACATAAATGGATTTAGCTTAGATACCATGCTAACACTCATATCTGAATTAGATAAAAAAGATGATAGAACTGTTACCTTAACTTATGATAGACGCGGACTGAAAAAATCAGCAGAAAAAGATAAAATCATTACTCCTGTTATTAATGGCGAAAAGATTAAGGCTGCTGAAGCTTCTCCTCGCACTTCATGGGATTATAATGCATTCGGTAATATCATAAAAGAAACAACATTAATTAACGCAAATAATGAAAGCGCAGCGACTAGAAATTTTCATGACAACAATGGGAATCTTATCCTAACTATTTCCCCAAAAGGTTATGTTACAACACAACTTTTTGGAATGCATGTTAGAGACACCAACAGTAACGAACATATATTATTAAATCGCATTGAATTCGAATTACCTCTAAGTGCTGAAATAAATTGGGATAATTACAATGCAGTGCTTAAGTCTATTCAAAAACACGCTAAAGATGTAATTACCGACTTTAAATACGATAGGCGTTTATTGCAAACTACAAAAACTGTTACATCAGGTGATATGTTTTATAAGTCTACCGTAGATGCAAACGACCAACCAATCGTAAACCCTGACACAAATAGCATTACCACAGGAACAGAATATGATGCGGATGGCCGAGTCAGTGCGTATATTTCAGAGACAAATGAAAAACGTTACCTAGTTAGAAATAAGCGTGGCGATGTGATTTATGAAACTAACTTTCCGTTAGTGACTGATCTCAATGATAAAGATGAAAATGGCATATCAAAGAAACAAATTGCCTTAACTCAGCATTTAATTAATGCTCATGGCCAAAAAACAGGATCAATACAATTTGTTAACCCAGCAAGCGTGGTGCTTGATAAAAATAAAAAACTACTTAATATAATCCAACCCGTTAAGCCTGATGAACAATCAGAGCAAGATCATGAAACATTATTGTTAATGGATAATCGTGGTAATAATACTGTTACTCAAACACCTGAAAATCATTTAAAAAATACAACGTTCAATGAAAAAAATGAACCTACACGTAAATATCATACTGTCACAGGTTATCAAGTAATTAATAATGTTTTAACACCCGTTACACATATTCATGCAATTCGAATGAAATTAGATAATCGTAAGCACATTATCATGCATGCAGTTGCTGACGAAAAATCAGAAACGCAAACACATAAAAAAATTAATGCATTTTCTGAAGTTGTGGGTGAAGGCCCTACAGCTGATAATATGATACTAATTAGAGTTTTTGATAAATCCGGTTATAAATGGTTTACCAATGAAGATAATGGCATCGCCACTATTTCATTTCCGAATGCAGATGGCTCTACAGTTGTGACTTTTCGTGCACCTGATATGAACTTGGCACATTATAGTGACAATCAAGAAGCAGCTAAAAATGAATTACTTGATGTTGACTATGAAAAAACATTTAAAGATGTACAGCGAACTGTATTAGAACGTGATTTAGAAGACAATGTTCAAACTCAGCAATTAGCATGGTATAGAACCAAACCTAAAGACATTCCTGAATGTCACCAGATGTCATTCAGAGTTATTCAAGAGGCTAGCAAAACATATATCACTTGGCATGCCTCAGATGAAAGATTACTTGAACATATATTTAAGTTACGCGTCAAAGGAACAGAAGCATGGGAAGAATTACAACCTATAAGGCTGAATAATGAAACTTATGCTGTTGATATTACCTCTAAGCAAACAAATTGCTATGAATATGAATTAGATTATTATTTCAATGATCCGGAAAAAGGGGTACCTGATCATACGCCTAGTTATCGTTCAGTCGGTGAAACCATGTTGGATACAGGCAACTATGAAAATGCTAACAGTTTAGTTTGGTATATGCAGGATCAACAAACACTTATTTTATGCGGAAAATTAGATGATGTGACAGGAATTGAGTTACTCAAAAATGGCCAACCGTATAAACGATTAGCTGGAACTAAAATTGCCCCGGGTAAAATGAGTATAGATTTTGCTGATGAGTTCAGCGGAGATTATGAATTTAAAGCTATTAAAGGAATGAGGGTATTACAAGAAAATATCTCACCAGGCGTGCCTTCCTCACCTTTTAATTTAAAATTTTACTATCCATTTTTTCACTTTGTAGACCAAGATCATTTTACTAATTTCGAAGGAAGCTTACCGCCAGAAATTACATCCCTTGAAGTTGTTTATAAAGTTGCAGCTGCGCCTGTACCTGCATTTACTTATGGTTGTTTTGAAAAAAATAATTATAAATTAGACATACCAGCTGGTGCAAGTTTACCTGGCATGCTTGTTTATGGTAGAGACAACGCACAAAATAAATATTTTTTAGGATATTTTGTAAGCACTACTAATGACACTGTTAATTCTGGTAAATATACATTCATTACAAATAATTATTTTGCTGGCATTCATGTCACACTCCCCACCTATGTTGGGACTTCATTTTATGTGTTAAATAATGCATCAGCAGATCAACCTCATGCCTTAGTTGTAAATAATGGTCTAGCAACTAACGGCACCTTTCAGTTATATCCATGGTCGGGCAGTGCTTACAAATGGAAAACACCTGGCCTTAGGGCAAGTAACTTAGTTCAAGCATCTGTTGTAACGCTTAAAGATGCAGCAGTGACTGAAGTTTTAGGCCAGCTCCCTATTCGAACAAAAAATCACACAGATGTTATGACAGCAAGAGAAATCAATGTTACAGATTTATATGTTAAAAACTATAAAATTACTGGATTTGATTTTGATGAGCGCAATAATGATTCATGGAGAAATTATTATAATTATGAGTGGAATACAAATCTTTCAAGTGACAATCGATTACTTGTAACGCATGAAGGTGAGCAATTTGAAATAAACGATTTAAAAGCCTTACCTAAAGAACCAGGTAATGGAGTATTGAATCCCAAAAATTTTCAGCGATATTCACCTCGTCATCCAGAAGCAGGGCCTAGCGCCGGCCCTATGGGCTTAAGTGTAGTCACTGACGAAGGTGATATTATTGATATGGGTGTCATCACGCCACGGATTATTTCAAAAGATGGCGGAAGAACATCAGTAGTATTTTTTGATGTGAATATTAAATACGACGGTGAATTCATCGAAGAATCAAAATACCCAGACTCTTACGCTCTCTACTTTTCACCTGTCCCAGCTAATCTTGGCATTATTAAATTTCAATATTTAACAAAGACTACATTAAATCAACCCGTTTGGCGTGAACTTCCAATCAATAAAACGGGTTTAGGTTTTTCTGTCAATGTCACAGGCGTTAACCCTGGGGATTATCATTATCGCATTTTTGATCAAAATAATTATCCTGTGAATTTAACCAGCGTGGGCGTTGAATACAATAATGATTCGCACGGTGTGATTAAAATTACAAACAACAAACCTGGCAACATGACTTTTATTAGCAAAAACAAAGATCAGATTTTAAAACTTGTTAAGCCTGTCGTTAAAGCAAAATATAATAGGCGTCATAATCGCACTCAGGTTACAAATCGCAGTGGACAAACTACAGATAGCGAATTTAATTTTTTAAATACGGAAATTAAAACCACTACGCCAGAAACAACTATATCAGGTGCACATAATGAAAAAACCCGAGAACGTTTAGTCACAGAAAATTTAGTAAACACTCATGGCTGCTCTGTTGCAGTAGTTCATCCGAATGGCGGCAAAAGTATACGTGTTGTTAACGATGCAGACAGCCCATTAAAAACAGCAGATGCAGATGGTGTTACCGCCAGCTTTACTATGGATTTATTAAAACGCAAAACTAGCGTACAAGGCATGACAGGCGGTAAAAGAAAAATTAAATATCGCACTAAGAATAAACGCAAACATCAAATGACTTCATTGCCAGGTAATAGAAGTGAAGAAGTAGAAACCAATGAAGAAAATTGCGTGATCAGAAAACAAGATGCCTTGAATCGAAATGTGGGTTTTGATTTTGATGTTAATAGACGTGAAACTCTGCACATCAATCCAAAATTTAATACACGCGCACAAGCTTATCATCCACGCAGCGGTATTCCACTTTTTTTAAAAGATGTAGATGGCAATGAACAATCATGGAGTACAGAATCCAGTAATCCTAGTGATGACTATTTTGGTATTGCGCGATCTCATACTGATTTTGCAAGACAAAAAATTCT
>JARLJN010000042.1 GCA_031291255.1 Gammaproteobacteria bacterium | reverse complement strand
GATATTGCCTGCTCTCAAAACAACGTTCTGCTGCATCCAGTTCTCTATCTAATGTTGCAACAACATGCCCTGATTTAGTATCGATGGTTGTGACATTTTTTAATGTGCGGTTTTGTTCTTCGTAGCTCAATTTTTTTATTTGCTCTACATTATTTTCATTTAACATCGATTGTTGAATCACTTCCCCTTTTTCGTAAGCTAGTTTCATACCTTGATTAGGTGCGAGAATGATGTTGTTATTTTGCAAAATGCAATCACGCAGAATAGGGCGGTTAGCGAGTGTGTAGTCGTACCAAGATTCTCGTAAGAAATTATCATCTTCTTTTTCATCTATTATATACGCTCTTGCGAAACGTCTATTGCTGTTTTTGTCATACCCTAAATGCAATGCTATACGTGTATCTAAAACGCGAGCAATACGATGGAGTTCATCGTAATCTGTGTAAGTTGCTTGATAAACACGGCCATCTTTATTCACAAAATAACAGGCCTCTACATAATCATCTAAGTCATAACGTTTATTAGTCGTAAGCTGTGCGCCATCATCAATGATGGATGATTCATGACCTGCTTCATCATGTAAACTACGAATATTACGCGCTGGCGGTGGTGCGCCATCCAAGCTTGCTTGACCGCGTTGCTTATTAATGATGTCATCCACTGTGCCAATTTCAGAAACAATTTGTTTATTGAAATTTAATTTTAACAGAATGTTATGCATTATGCAGGCTGACATGTTTCTACTTAGGTTAGTACTTCATAGTTAAAATATTTTGAATGGGGAGCTTGTCGCATTTTCTCATAACATAATTATGTTTGGTATTTAAGCCATACATTTTTATCATGATATGGTATAATAGCAATATTAATTTTATTTTTTGTACTTAAAGATCGAAGATTAATTTTGCCTCCTTTTGTTATCATCTCACCCTCTATTAAAACTTTAGTAACTAATTGATTATCGACAAAAAGATCACAAACACATTCTCTTATAAAATTACTTTCACCTGATATTTCACCTGCAAACACAATACTTCCATCTTGGAAGTTAAAAATTTCTTTAATTAACATTTCAAACTGCATGGCTAGTAGCTCAAATGATTTTTCAGTTAAGTAAATATTTAGTAATGCTCACTGCAGACCAATTGCATTGGCTTAGGTTATTTGCACTAATCAGATATATTTTTAAGTTTAGCAAGCAAAGAAATTAACTTCTTTATCCTTGCCGAATCATTGATTATCTCAATATATGACAATAACTCAATCCTATAAAAATGGTCTGAGTCCCAAGCACTGTAATCTTCAAAAGTAAAGTTGTGTATAAGTTGGATTTCTTGAGTTGCTAATTCAAAATTAGACTTTTTAATATCTATCTCACAATTACATATTGCGTTTACTGCTATTTCTTTGAATTCGGAGGTGCTATTTAAAATAATTTTTTTTATTTCATTCAATAAAACCATATCTTTCTCATCGAATTTTTTAGAAGCTAATTTATTCCTGAGATAAGCAAGTTCAATAATTTTTTTCATTATAATTTTCTCTTAATAGTTAAATCCATAATAGTGTAAATCCTCTACTGCTTCGTACCCGTTATAAGGAAGGTATACTTTTTCTATCGGTACATCTTTTATATTTAAGTATTTTGCTGCTTCTAATCTGTGATGTCCATCAACCACGTATTTTTGGCCATTATGCTCTATATACTTAATAGTTTCTTTAATACCATTAAGTTTTATATCATTATCTACAAAATTTTTGAATGCTCTATTACTCATAGTTTTTCCATGTGTAATTTGCAATTCAAAGGGGTTGATTCTCTCCGAAATAGTACCAACTTTTCTAGCTCCAAATAAACCTAACCTTTTCCCAAGATATTCTCCACCTGCCTTCATTCCTGAGTACAATGCCTTCCCTGCTTTGTAACCATCAGTGGCACCAACAAGCAAGAGCTCAGGGTAAACTGGCTCCAATCCTTCATCATGTGGACCAATTTTAGTATGAATGAGTTTAGAGAAATCATCACTTGATATATTACTTACTTTTTCTTTTGAAGGGTAATTAGACCATCGTTGTGCGCGGGTTGCTTTGGCTTCATGCTGTGTTTGATGATAGCTGTGATTAACTCTATTTATTCTCTGTTGACTCCCCATCTCACTCAGCTCTTCACTCCACCTCGGATCTTTGACATCAATATCTGTTTGTCCCAACTCTGCAACATGATGATCTTCGCTTTGTTGTTCGTTTTGAAACGTTCCATTTTGTTGCTTGAGAATATCATTTGTAATATGCGAACCGGCATAGCTTCCTATCATACTGCCTAACACATTCGCGCTCATCATACCTGCATCAAAATGATGATTGAGTGCTGCGTCAGCGCCGCTGGCGGCCAATGTTTTTATGCCTATGCGTGCTAATTCATTTTCAAGTTCATTATCTGTAACCGCTCCTACTGTTGCGTTGAATGCAGCGCCAACTTGAGTTTTCCAATCAAACTTTTTTTCTAATCCTGTGCTCATTAATACAGCTTG
>JARLJN010000041.1 GCA_031291255.1 Gammaproteobacteria bacterium | reverse complement strand
TTAAAGGGAAAGGATTAGATAATATTAATCTGATTACTTGTGAATTTCAGGCGCCTGAATTTTACAGAAAATGTGGTTTTGAAATAGAGTTTGTTAGGAGAAATAATAGTAACCCCAAGCTTGCAATGACATTTTTTATAAAACACTTTGATGATATTGCGTGAGGTTCCGGTAAGCTCGTCTAGATCGAGGCTAGCTTACCGGAGCATCACGTTCTTTGATATCATTTGATTTTTTGTGAGTCATATAACACCTCTGTGATCTTTCCCCGATTTAATGGACACCTTGCTAAGCCACTTGCTTTTCAAAAGATTCCGGGCTTATGTAGCCAAGTTTCGAATGAAAACGCCTGCGATTATAATACACCTCGATATATTCAAACACATGTTTTTTTGCTTCCTCGCGTGTAAGAAGCTGCTCACCGTGTATTGCTTCAACTTTTAAACTACCATTCCAGCTTTCCATCGCCGCATTGTCAAAGCAGTCTCCTTTCTTGCTCATACTGCAAAAAAGACCATATTTATCTAATAAATCCTGATATTCCTTGGAACAGTATTGTACTCCGCGATCTGAATGAACAATGACTTCAGTTGGGTTTTTTCTTCTCCATAGAGCCATTTTTAACGCATCACAAACCAATGTGGCCGTCATGCGTTCAGCCATTGCCCAGCCTACGACCAAACGCGAGTAAAGGTCTAAAACAACTGCTAAATATAGCCAGCCTTCATTAGTCCAAATATAGGTGAGATCAGACACCCATTTTTGGTTCGGCTGTTCTGCCTCAAAATCCTGTCGAAGTATATTAGGTGCAACCGGCAAATTATGGCGGCTATTGGTTGTGGCTTTAAACTTCTTGACGCCTTTAGCGCGCCACCCTTGTTGACGCATGAGACGTGTAACGCGGTTTTTGCTAACCTTATGACCCGATGCTCTAAGACGCTGAGTAATCCGTGGAGATCCCACACGCTGCTTTTCATCATCAAAAATATCCTTTATTTCGACGGCAAGCTGAGCATTTGCTTTATCGCGGTAAGTCTCAGGGCGTTTATCCCAAGCATAATAACCGCTACGGGAGACCGAAAGCACTCGACACATCATGCGCACATCAAACCTTTGTTGATATTCTTTAATTACGGCGTACTTCACTTTTGTTCCTTGGCAAAGTACGCCGCCGCTTTTTTTAGAAATGCATTTTCCTCTGATAAACGCATATTCTCACGCTTTAAGCGGGCTAGTTCAGCTGCATTGAGCTTTTGGTCTTCAAATGGGATCCCTGTTGACTCAAGCGTTCTACGCCAGGTGTAAAGCATTGCTTCATGTATGCCGAGATCTTTAGCTGCTTTGGGCACACCATCCTTTATTGCTCGCGCTACTGCCTGCTCTTTAAACTGGGTAGTATATTTATTTCGTTCTTTGATATCATTTGATTTTTTTTGTGAGTCATATAACACCTCTGTGATAGATTTTACTATCTTAACAGGGTGTCCGTAAAGTCGGGGAAGGGTCAATACCCATGATTAGCATTGAGTGTTAATTGGGGCTTGCCACTACCTTTGGGTTTTTTAAACTTAGCTTTAAAATCATCCGAATGGTGATATAAATCATAAAATGTTTTATTAATTGATTTGTAGTATGATTCACTATCATAAGCTTCCTTTAGGGTAAGCGTAACTGACATACCATTTATCTGAACGCTTTCTAGTAATTCGCCTTTATACAGCGCATCTTTGAAATTTAATCGCTCGTTAGGTCCTGCAAAGCGCTTT
>JARLJN010000040.1 GCA_031291255.1 Gammaproteobacteria bacterium | reverse complement strand
TGTCATTCATCACCCTAAAGCACCCACCGATCATCACCGTAATGGGACCACTTTGGACGCACAAAAATAACGTTTTAAACGGTCATATTTTTAGTTAAAAACCCTCTTTTTTTAAGCTTGTTTTTTCTCTTTTTGATTGTGATTTATTTTATCACACTGGCCGCTTCTAAAGCTATTGCCATCCAGTATAATACGATGCGCATTATGCCTTAATCTGTCCAATGTTGCAGCAGCCAACAAACGATTGGGGAATGCCTCACCCCATTCATTAAAATCCAGATTACTGGTCACAAGCGTTGAGGCATTTTCATATCGTTGGGAAATTAAATCATGAAAATCCTCATCTTGAGGGGAGCGAATAGGCCTTAAACCAAAGTCATCGATAATCAATAATGGGATTTTTGATAATTCAGAAAATTTTCTGTCATAGCGTCCGGAAGCACGGGCCGCCTGAAGCTCTGAGAATAATTTTGTTTGAGAAAGCCATAATACATCAATGCATTGGCGTATAGCGCAATGCGCAAGTGCTTGAGCGATGTGGCTCTTACCCGTGCCGGTGGGGCCAACGATTAAAACAGGTGATTTTTCCTTGATGAATCGACAAGATGCCAGCTCTTGAATCTGGGCACGATTAATTTTAGGGTTAAAATTAAAATCAAAATTCTCAAGTGTCTTATCATTTCTAATACAGGCGCGCTTGATGCGCGCCTTAAATTTATTATTGTCTCGGCCCAACATTTCGTCCTGTAACAACAAGGCCAAAAACTCAGGATAGGCTAATTTTTTGGCAATAGCATCCCGGTTTCGTTGTGGTAAATTATCGATGATATGCGATAATCTCAACTGCCTAAGCAGTGTGTTTATTTCTGGCATTGGGTGTGTCATTAGTAAATCTCCTCTTTAGGTTATTGAAGTAAAGTTGATGTGTCTCGGCAGAAGCGACCTTTGCCGGTGTAGGCTTCTGCCAGGGCATCGAATGCCTTATTTTCAGGGAGAGGTGCATATTCCAACCCCTGTTGTAAAATAGACTTGACTGTTTTGTAGTAACCACTTTGAAACGAAAGTGCCCGCTTACAAGCCGCATCCAAACGAACATTTCCATATTTTTTCTGCAGTCCGATGATGCCTTGGGCGCCTCTTAAATAATCAACCACGGACGCGAAAAGTAGTTGTTGGATGACTTGTTCGCAGTGAATGCCTATATGACGCGCTTGCTCTAAACACCATTGTGGATCGCGCATACAGTAAGCCAATGCATTGGGAGGAAGATGTTCATTTAAACTATGTTTAGAACCATATTTAAATAAACGTGGATGGAGAGCAACCAGTTCATGGTCCCGGTAAAGACGAACCGTTGTTTCGGATGCGCGCAGCCATAGTTCTTGCCTAACTAATCGAAAAGGTGCGGAGTAATAACATTTTAAAAACTGCACGTGGCAATTGCCATGCACCGTCACTTTTTCCCAGACAGCTAATTCTGGCGGCTGATCAGGCAATGGTTTTAATAGATGTCTCTCTGTCTCAAAAAGGGTAAGCGGTTTCTCGTGCGTGCTTCCATGGATACGATTACCTGCTGTTTCTAAAAGCCAGGATCTTAGCTGTTGATTAGCATCAACTAGGTCTCTAAATGAACGCAAAGGCACAAATGCGTTCTTAACATATTTTACGCCACTTTCAACACGCCCTTTTTTTTGCGGATCATATGGTGGGCAGGCCGAAATAATGAAACCATATCCTTCAGCACAGTCACCATATGAACGCTGCACCACGGGGTCATGATAGCAAGCTTTTGTAATAGCACATTTAGCATTATCGATGGTAATTTTTTTGGGCAACCCATTGAACCATTCAAATGCACGGCGATGGCACCCCAGCCAAGTCTCAACGTCTTGCTTAAGGACAATCTCAGCATACATATGGCGGCTCCATGCTAATACCATCACAAAAATCCAAGTTTTAGTTACAAAGCCTGTTGGTTCATGGACTAGTTTTGGTCCTGCACCAAAATCAACTTGAGCACACTCCCCAGGTTGAAAATCAAGCATCATTGTTACCGGCGAAGCTTGATCCTTCAGGCGCTTTACCAAGCGCTGTACAGCATTATAACTTCCTGAAAAACCATACTGGCGTTGTAATGCGGCATGAATAGTGCTCGCCTGAATACCTTGTTTAACCCATTCCTCTATTTGATCTTTATATGGTGTTGTTAACGCGGATTGAGGCACGCTTTTACGTGATTTAAAAAACGTTAATAACTCTTCATCAGTAGGCAAATCATGCTGGATGTTTAGCCAACCTTGCTGAATCGCTACTTCATTAATCCTCCGAATTTTTTTGCGATCAGCTAACTTTGCCTGTGCTATGCCACGGATACTATCACCCTGACGTAGCCTGAATATAATTTGACGATACTGATACATATCAAACCTCCTATTCGACATCGGAATTCCCTCCTTAAGTGCTAACCCAAGGATAAAATTACTCTGTCATTCGAATGTTTAATACGTTATTAGGGTGGTCCCTTTATGGTGATGACAAGGTGGGTGCATTATGGTGATGACAACCCGGTCCCATTAAAGTGATGACGAGGTGGTCCCTTTAAGGTGATGACGAAAAGGTCCCTTTAGGATGATGATTAACAACTTCGAAGAAGACCTCGTCCACCCACTCCTTTGGAACGTCGTTCTTAACAATACAGAGTTAGTTCGACGCCAGCCTGGTGGCATTGAATTGGTATTCCAGTTATTTATTAAACAGCAACTCAAAGCGAAAATACCTGTAAGCCCGATTCCCACCTACCCTTGGATCATCAAAGCTTTTCTGTGGACAAAAGAGCATTGTCGATGCCCCATTGATGATTTAGCTGAAAAAAAACCGCAGTATACGCTGAATGATGAAGAACGTTTATTTTTGTCGTTAACATCGCTGAATCTTTCTCTAAATTTTCACATGGAATACTTTGAAAACGTCGATGAGGAAGGCGTTAATGAAACACGTTCATCACTTGAAGCCGATCTGAATACAGCGCTGCTTGATGATTTAGCTTTACGTGATCTAGCTTGGGAGCTGATTGTAGATGAGCTAAGGCATTACCGAGCAGGAACAAGTTATTATAAAAACCTGACCGCGTTCATTAATCAGATTGATTTTATCTATACTGGAGTGCGACGTGGTGCCTTGAGTCTTAATCTGTTATATCGTGATTTAATCGCACCCTTAAAACAGCTGATTCAGGATTTAAAAAAACAACTTCCTCGATCTCTTGATGAACTGATGGGAGAAAATCATGAAACCCTATTGCCATCTCCCTCAGAGCAAATAACATTAAATCGCATCGAACAATTAAATCTTGTATTGAAAGACGTTCGCGTAGTGCTTCATCAAGAAATTAGAAAATTAGTTGCTATGCCAAGAATTGACCCTGATACAAGAGAATTCCAAGCGCAAGAACGTAAGCACAAAGAATTTATTGGTCAACTCTATGAACAAATTGCAGAAAAAATTGAACAGCATGCTAAGTCAAAGAATATTGGCAAACATCGCAATATTATTGG
>JARLJN010000039.1 GCA_031291255.1 Gammaproteobacteria bacterium | reverse complement strand
TTCAATTTTTTTAAAAAATAAACTACCGAAAGTTTTGTCCCATTTTTGGGTCTCAAAATGAATTTCACATAATGCTTCCGCAATTATTGGATTAGGAAAGTTCTTATTAGTCATAATGTCCATTCAACTTAATTACTATTTTAATAGTATATACTTTAAATACCAAAAACATAGGCCACCCAAATATGTCTGCATAGTTTTAAAAAGGCTGTTAACTAAATTCTTTCACTTCAAGGCATCCATGGATTTCATATGTTTAGTGAATATCTTGTGAAGTGCTCGCCCCTAAAGGGGCAAGCTTCCTGGGTCATTGGAGCTTGCGGAAATAACAGGAGCTATCTCCGTCTTATGGTCTCCTCGCCAGGCGTTGCTTTGGCTGCTTCCCAGCCTAGTTGCTGTCTTCGCTTGTGGCAAAGACAGTAAATACTGTACCCCTCTTTTCGCTATCACTTTGGCCGCATTATTATTGGATAATAATGCGCGGTTTAATCCCGCTTTGGCACGTTTTCCATTGGAGATATACCGGCCTTTCTCATCTTTCTTCGGCTTAGGTGATGCTGTCATATTTTTAAGCGACAAATCCTCAACTGCAAATATCCATGCAGCCGAATGGGCTAGTTGATGAGATGTCTTATGACAAAAGTCATGTCTTATATTAGTTATTTTTTGATGAATACGCCCTAACTTTCGCTTGGTCTTCTTTCTAGCCTGAGACTTTAATTGTTGCTTGGCGAGTCGTTTTTGATACCGCTTGAGTCGCGCCTGTTTCTTGGCTAATCGTTGCAGCGTTTTTTCATCCATGTCTTGTACTTCGCCATTGCTCATCGCAAATGGCTTTACTATTCCTCTATCAATCCCAACCGTTAACGTTGCTAAATCGTCTGGGCTCATCGATGCGTAGGTTTGCTCGAGCTCCTCTTGGGTTTTCTCCGTCATTCCTTCTACTTCATAGCAAAATGAAACAAACCACTCACCATTTTTTCTTGATACCACGATTTGTTTAGGAAGTTCATAATCTCGGTGGGCTTTAAATCTTAAAACCCCAACCGGAAATTTCTTTGTACCAATTCTGAGCTCGCGCTCAATAATACCTTTTGAATTGGAAATATCCTCAAAAGTGAATAACTCATTCGTTAACAAGACAGAATCTCGGTCGCCTCGATGTTTTTTAGTTGGATTGCCAGACAGCTTCTTGAAAAACCGCTGTTTTCCTGTATACCAATGCACTGTGCTATTTCTAAAAATTTGCGATGGGCACTCCTTCAGCCACGTTCTTTCTTCTGTCTTAAACTGGGCATAAGATTGAGTACTTTTAACGCGCTCACCAGTGGCTTTAAAATGCTGATAATGAGCATGGTCTTCGTCCACCTTGCAGTTGTAAATGACGCGAGCACACCCAATCCAGCGCGACAAAGTCTGCGCTTGTGCTGACGTTGGATACGCCCTAAATTTAACACCACATATTGCCATGAAAAACTCCTTGGGGTATCCTACTCTGCGTTATAAAAGGAGTCAATATGTCCTCACAAAATTATGATTGGAGAACTGGTCGTAGCTGTATTTATAAAAATTTTTATCACTTTGTCTTTGTTACTAAGTATCGTCGCGATGTGTTTACTCAACCGATGTTAGATCGGTTAGCATTAATTTTTCTCGAAACATGCATGCAAATGGAATGTGAATGTCTGGAATTTAATGGGGAAAACATCTTTGGAGCCCAAGCTATTGTTCCGTGACGTGCGGCGGAGCTCCGCTAGATATCATAAAAGCTTATATTGACCAGCAGGAAAAGCCACCCTCAGAAAAAGGTGTAGCCCAATCTATACGTGAAAGAAAAGTCAAAATAAGACGCGCTTGACCTGCCCTTAAAAGGCTGACTATTACCCACAAGTTTTCCTATCCATTATACTTGCCAGTTGAACAAGCTCAGTGAGCTTGTTCCATCCGCGCCATATCGTCGTCATACCGGGCTCACCATCTGATTTTCTACCCAGAAAACCACCCAGCTTTGCAATCATGTGAATAACATCACGAACCGTCAGTGATTTTCTTGGCACTTTATTCGTTTTATATATCCTGCAATAAAGAACCTTCCACTCCAAAGGAGTAAGGACTTGTTCACAGGATTCATTTGGCTTTGCTCGATTAATAAGTGTTAACCAAAATAATCTATAAGCTATTATACTTTTTAAAGTTAAATATCTGCGTAAGCGTTCAAAAGTTTCTAATCGGCAATCTTCAACTTTGCACCCTGATTTTAAAATGCGATGATAACACTCAATTTTCCAACGAAATTTATACCACTGAGCAATCTGTAAAGCATTGTCAGAATTATTTACGGGGCAATTAGTAAGCAACATCCATTCCAAACCTTCTATTCCTTCAGGGGGGTGTGGCTCACAAACCCAAACAGCATTCAACCCCAGATTAAGTAATTGTTTTAGTTTTGCTTCAGGTTTGCGTTGCGGCGCTTTAATGGAAATTTGCGCATACCGGATCTCTAAATGGGCAATTCGTTCAGGATGATTATGTCGTGCAGGTAATTTGAGAGCATGTTTGGCACAGAGTGGTTGTTGTTTTAAGTAGGGCCATAATGTGATTGAATTTTGACGCGTGCTCTGGGACAGTATCCGATCCCTAGCCGCTCTTACGACAACTTTAGAACCAAGGGCTTGCGCTTTTACAAAAAACTCATAAATATCAGACTCACGATCACAAAGTGTTACCACTTCTTTTGAAGAGCATAGTTGATGAGTGGTCTGCAAAGACTGTATCCAACGATAACTTTCCTTTTCACTAATTGGGCGTAATTTATGGTGCTTTTTATCAGATTGGTGAATAAAAATTGATTGATCAAGCAAACCTAACGGCTCACCTGTTTCTGTAAATAATAAGGTGTTATGTGCCAAACATCCATGTAAAGATGAATCAAAACCCACACCCATATGGAATTTACCTAATCCTGTTTTTTTCTGATGATGAGTATAATTAAAAATCGTGGTATCCTGGATTGAAAAGAAGATTTTTGCATCTGATATGTTTAATCGTTGGATGGTTTCTTGCTGGTGCAAAGATAGAATATATTTCTCATCCAGTTTATCATTATCAAATAGACGATAAGCGGCTTTTGCCTCTGGCCAATTATCGCAAGCTGTTGAGACCGACTCTGAGGGGTTGTTCATAAATGCATTCGCTACTTTTAAAGCCCGACGGTTTAAGCGTTTATCACCTAAATCTAAAGAGCAAAATTCTTTTTCTATCCAACTGCTGTCATCCATGGGTATGATATCCAAATAACATTAAAAATAAGCAGCATATTCTAGCAGATTTAGACTTGTGGGTAATAGTCAGCCTTAAAAGGACAGGAATGCGCGCGAGGTTTGTTCAAATTTTGCAATCCAATCCCTATGACCTCATAGGTTTTTTTAGTGCGATAGTAGAAGTACTTTCCAGGTTTGATATTATCAAAAGACATCATTTGGATCAGTAATGCCAGCAGCAATAATAAGCGCTTTCCATTGGGTATTGTAGCCTACGTTTG
>JARLJN010000038.1 GCA_031291255.1 Gammaproteobacteria bacterium | reverse complement strand
AGGGACGACAGCAGTGGCAGCACCAGGGACGACAGCAGTGGCAGCACCAGGGACGACAGCAGTGGCAGCACCAGGGACGACAGCAGTGGCAGCACCAGGGACGACAGCAGTGGCAACTCTAGGGACGGCACTTGTCCGGGACGACAGCAGTGGCAACTCTAGGGACGACAGCAGTGGCAGCACCAGGGACTACAGCAGTGACAACTCTAGGGACGGCACTCTTATTTGTTCTGAATGGTCACAATCACACTTTCATAGATTAACGCAAAAGGATCTGATGATGGGTTTAATTTTTTAGTTTGAATGCGAGAATAATAGCGGGAGTTACTCATATCAAAAACAGCTTGTCCCATGTGGAATTTTCTATAATTAATGATGTTGAAGACATTATCAATACCGTTGCTATCTTTGAAATGCAGGCTACCCATTAAATCATTTTTATTACTGCTCGTGCTATTGAGTTCTGCTTTTTCACCAGGCAATAACGTTGTAGGAGTGATCACAATAACTGTATTAGGGAAGATGTCAGTCGCTTGTGTGTAGACTAAAGTTGTATTGGTATTGTTAACAAAAGTTAAGTTAAACGTATTAATGGATCCTGCAACACAATTTAAAGAAATGAAGAATAACACTGAAATACAAGCATAATATTTTAATTTTTTCATGCAGATGATGGCCCTTTTTGACTATGCAGTAATAAATCGATAGCCATTAACAAAGCGGATTTATCGATAGGTTTTTCAAATGAAACACTAGCCCCTAAGGATTCAGATAAATCTAAATAACCAATAGGGTCTAAACGTCCACCGCCAGAAATCGCAATAATTTCCATGTGGGGATGCATTTGGCGTACTTCAGAGATTAAGGTAATCCCGCTTTTTTTTGGCATGATGATATCTGTTATCATAATGTCTGGGTGAATTTTTTTGAGGATTTCAGTGGCTTCGTCGCCATTTCTAGCACTTTCAACTTGGTGGTGAGCCCGCATGAGCACCTGGATTAACATGTCTCTTACTAAATCATCGTCTTCCACCAATAAAATTTTAGCCATGTCACTGCTCCCTAGGTGTTCGTAGTTTGTTTATTAAGCTCTTCATAAGCGGGTAAGAAGATCGTAAAGGTAGTCCCTTCACCTAATTGGCTAGATACCATTATATCACCTTGGTGTTCTTTTGTTATTGCATGAACAGTGGATAATCCCAAGCCTGTTCCTTTGCCTACCTCTTTGGTGGTGAAAAAAGGCTCAAAAATGCGTTCTAACAGACTAGCATCCATTCCACAGCCAGCGTCTTTTATCTCAATTTTATAGTACTCACAAGTATGTGCCAAAAGGCTGTGCGCAAAAAACGGATCATCACTAGATGCCTTGTTTAATTTAATATCAATCTCACCTTCGCCACCCATAGCATCAACTGCATTATTGATTAAATTAATGAGTATTTGATGCAGCTGAGTTTGGTTACCCAAAATCATATAGTTTGAATCAGGCTCGATAATAAATTTAATCATAATACTGGAAGGAATCGCGGGTTTTATGAGTGATAGAGCCCCCTCTATAGCCTCTGCGAGATTAATAGGCTTAAACTCATGTATCTGTCTGCGGCTGAATGTCAGGATACGCGAGATAAGCTCTTGTCCGCGATGTGCGCCTTCTAAGACTTTAGCTAAGTTATTATAAATCAGGCCGTCTTTAGGAACGTCCTCCTGAGCCATTTCAGTGTACCCTATGATGGCATAGAGGATGTTATTGAAATCATGGGCTATGCCGCCCGCCAAGGTGCCTATAGCTTGTAGCTTTTGACCCTGTAACAAGGCTCTTTCTAGGCTATGTTTGCTCTCTTCAGCTTGCTGACGTTCGGTTATTTCTCGTGTTAACGATGCATTTGTTTGGTCTAGTGTGAGGGCTCTCTGCCTAGCAATAAAAGCTAATCGAGTCGTAATAGCAAATAAGATGGCAACGAAAATACCTAAAAATAAAGCGATAAGAGGCAGATAGGTTTCAATAGTGATTGCAAGCGCATTAGAAGGGGTTGTGACTATCTTGATAGTAGATCCATACAAATCAAGCTGACTAGTGGATGTTTGGGAGGAAGGATTGCCTTGCAAGCCATACTGGTAAACCGGTATCTCATTGTCAAGAATGCTGACGTTAAAATTGATATTATTCAATTCGAGTTCGAAAACGGCATTTAGATTGATGTTGCCAATTAAAAAGCCATTGGAAGTCGGTATCACAACGACTATTGCTTTGTCTGTTTGATTTATTGCGATAGGGTTAGATAACCAGACTTGTTGAGTAGACAAAGAAGTGATGAGTTGGGAATGGTATTGGTTAATAAAATCAGCGTATGAAGTAGTCGCTTTGTCATGATTGGGTCTAGATGATGACCATAGAATTTGCAGTGAGCTGTTAAGCCCCACTATATATTCAATACCGCTGTATTGATTGATCACTTCTGAGCTTTCAATCAGCGGGTTTTTACTGATAGTGCTTGTTTTTGAATCAAGATGCTTGGCCAGGTGTTTTAAAGCTGATATTCTAAGCTCCAAGTGAGTGCTAACGTCATCTGCAATGTACTGACTATGAAGGTCTGCGATGTGTTTTAAGTTAGAGTTAGACTGAATAACCAAGGCATACCACAATATTGATGAAATCACTATTCCAATGCCGGCAATAAGGTAAAATAGCCCTAGCTTGGGAAGGGTGGATGGGGTTATTTCGGAGCTGGACTCTGAGGGTTTGAGCCTCATAAGATGCCCTTTATTTAATAAAGAAGATTTCTATAGCTTAATAGATTTATCCGATTGAATCTATCTAAGTAATAATGTAGGGTTGAAAATGTTTTCTGAAAACAAAAAACCACACTATTATTTGATAAATCAGTATTATTTTTTTTGTAGCCTGGACAAAGCGCAGCGTGTCCGGGAATGATGATGCAGGCCTCGCGGACTCGGCGTTGCACGCCTTAGTCCACGCTACATAAACAGATGACCGATGGTGAAGTGATAGGTGAAGGAATTCGATTATGCAATTAAGTAAAATCAAGCTCGCTGGATTCAAGTCATTTGTGGATCCTACTACCGTTCAGCTTCCCAGCAATCTGGTGGCAGTCGTAGGCCCAAATGGCTGCGGCAAATCCAATATTATTGATGCGATCTGCTGGGTGATGGGTGAAAGCTCAGCCAAGCAATTGCGTGGTGAGTTATTAACTGATGTCATCTTCAATGGCTCAGGCAATCGAAAACCCGTAGGACAAGCCTCTGTAGAATTAGTATTTGATAACTCAGACGGCAGTTTAGGCGGCGAATACAGTCAATATTCAGAAATTTCTATACGCCGCGTTATCACCAGAAGCTCAGATTCAGCCTATTTTTTAAATGGTACGCGGTGCAGACGCCGTGATGTTATTGATATTTTTCTGGGAACAGGCTTAGGCCCACGCAGTTATTCGATTATCGGGCAAAACATGATTTCTCGATTAATTGAAGCTAAACCAGAAGAAATGCGAGTTTATTTAGAAGAAGCCGCAGGTATATCAAAATACAAAGAACGCCGACGAGAAACCGAAAACCGTATCCAACATACCAAAGAAAATCTACTCCGTCTCAATGACCTCCGCGCTGAATTAGAAAAACAATTAGGTACACTAAAACGTCAAGCTAGCGCCGCAGAACGTTTTAAATCACTGAAAGAAGAAGAGCGCATCATGCGAGGCCAATGGTTTGCCATACAATGGCGTCAATTGGATGCACGCTTAATTCAATACACTTTACAGATTCAACAACAAGAAACAGCTTTAGAATCCAGGCACGCAGATTTAAGCGCACTCGATCGTTCGTTAGAGACTAAGCGTGAAGAACAACATGGTGCAACAGAATCTTTTCAAGAAGTGCAGCGTCGATATTATGTGACGGGTAATGAAATTACGCGTATGGAACAAGATATACGTCATCATCAAGAACGTCAGCAGCAATGGCAAAACGATCTGAGCCAAGTGGATATAGATTGGAAAGAAGTTGCTGTGCAGATTGAAGAGATAGAAGATCAGCTACGTGATTTAGCTGCTGAAATTATGTCATTAGAACCCGAATCTGCAGAGGCAGCAGCTGCTACGCTTGCGGCCACTCAAGATTTGCAAGCAGCTGAAGAAGCAACGCATGTATGGCAAACGAATTGGGATGATTTTAATCTGCATGTTTCGAAAGCCACTCAAACAGCTCAAGTCGAACAAACACGCATCCAGCATATGGAGCAGAAGTTAGCGACACTTAAACAGCAGCAAGAAAAATTAGATCAAGAACAATCCCAATTTAATTTTACTGAACTAGAACAAAATCTATTAGTACTTTCAGATCAATCTCATGAAGCCCTCGTTGCAGCAGAAGATCATGACAGTCAGCTTCAACAATTACGCAGTGATATTGCTTTACATCAAACACAACATCAACAAGCTACCGTTAAGCTAGACCAAGTCCGCAGTGAATTGCAGCAATTACGTGGTCGTTCAGCATCGTTAGCGGCTTTACAACAAACTGCATTAGGTCAACGTAATGATCATTTAGTTAAATGGTTGGCTCAGCATGGTCTTGATAAGAAGCCACGTTTAGCGCAAAGCATAGAAGTAGAAAAAGGCTGGGAAACAGCAGTAGAAAAAATATTAGGTTCGCATTTGCAATCCATTTGTGTGGATGATATCGCTGCTATTGCATCAGCGGCGAATGAGTTTACAGATGGAAATTTAAGTTTATTCAGTGGTACGTCTACTGATAGTTCAAACCAAAATGCACAACAACTACTTAGTAAAGTAAAATCAAAATGGCCGTTAGATTCATTGCTCACAGGTATCTACATCGCAGAGAATTTAGAAGAAGCATTGGCATTATGTGAAAAATTAAATGCAAATGAATCTGTAATCACACGCGATGGAATTTGGTTAAGTCCTACATGGTTGCGTTTAACGCGTGAAGAAAACCCTGCAGCGGGTATTTTTCAACGTGAACAAGAATTAAAACAAATAGAACAACAAATTGCAGAATTAGGCTATGAGCAAGATATTCTAGAAAATCAAATTGCAGATAGTCAAGATCAAATACAGCAACAAGAACAAGAGCGTGAACAATTACAAAAAATGGCTAATCAATGCCACGCACAAGTCGCTGAAGTGCAAGCTCGCGAAAAAATTCAACGCGAGCGTTTAGTCGATTTAAAATCACGCGCAGAAAAAATTATTAATGAACAAGAAGAGCATGTAAGGCAAGAGCAAGAAACACAATCTGAGTTATCTCTTGCGCGGAATAATTGGCAAGAAGCCATGAGTTATCTCGAAGATCAAGCCGGTAAGCGTGAATCCTTAGTTCAACAACGCGATCAAGCGCGCTCAAAATTACAAACTGCACGTGATAACGTTAATCAAGCGAGAGACTATGCAGGGCAATTGCAAATCCGCTTACAAACAAGCTTGAGTGAGCAAGGCTCATTGAAGCAGACTATAGTGCGCATGCAGAGTCAATTGAGTAATTTAGCAAAACGTAAAGCCAGTCTTCAAGGCGAATTAGATTCTGCAGCATCCATCACTGATTTAGAAGAGTCGTTACGTACTGCGTTAGATGCTAGCTTAGAAATAGAAGCGCAGTTAAATATAGCGCGTGAAAAAATGGAAGCTATAGAACAAGATTTACGTAATTTTGAAACTAAACGACAATCTCTGGAAAGAGAAATGAGTAAGTTTCGTGATGTTTTGGAAACCCTGCGGGTAGAGTGCCAAAGCTTCAAAGTGAAATCTGAAAATTTATTGGAACAAATAAAAGAACTCAATGCTGTGCTCGAAGAAATTTTACAAACCATACCAGCTGACGCAGATGCAGATGAATGGCATTCTCAGCTTGAGCATATTACGTTAAAAATAGCGCGTTTAGGGCCTATTAACTTAGTTGCGATTGAAGAGTTTACGACTTGCTCCGAAAGAAAAGAATATCTAGATAGACAGCACGATGATTTACAAGATGGATTAAATACATTAGAAAATGCCATTGCAAAAATAGATAAAGAAACGCGTGCTAAATTTAAAGAAACCTTTGATAAAGTGAATGAACGTTTCCAAGAATTATTCCCAGCAATTTTCGGTGGCGGCCGTGCTTACTTAGAATTGACGGGTGAAAATTTATTGGATGCGGGCATCACAGTCATGGCCTGCCCACC
Source organism: Gammaproteobacteria bacterium (assembly GCA_031291255.1). GTDB lineage: Bacteria > Pseudomonadota > Gammaproteobacteria > DSM-16500 > DSM-16500 > UBA5158. The sequence continues at coordinate 3,531 of JARLJN010000038.1, read as the reverse complement.
AGGCAAGCGAAATAGTACGATTCATTTATTGTCTGGCGGTGAAAAAGCATTAACAGCTATTTCGTTAGTGTTTTCTATATTCCATTTAAATCCCGCACCGTTTTGTTTACTCGATGAAGTTGATGCGCCATTAGATGACGCGAACATAGGTCGTTTTTGTCAGTTAGTGCAAAACATGTCTGAAAAAACGCAATTTATTTTTATTAGTCATAATAAGTTAGCGATTGAAATGGGTAAGCACCTCATTGGTGTGACTATGCATGAGCCTGGTGTGTCTCGCTTAGTGAGCGTGAATTTAGAAGAGGCTATAAGCTTAGCAGGGGCGTAAAGCACTCGCGGACACGGCGCAGAACGCCTTTGTCCACGCTACGACACTCTATCCTTATGGTGTAGTTGTAGGGAATGAATGAGACAAGCCTCGCAGGCATGATGCAATAGTAGCCCGGATTAAGCGTAGCGAATCCGGGAATGAATGAGACAAGCCTCGCAGGCATGATGCAGCAGTAGCCCGGATTAAGCGTAGCGAATCCGGGAGCGTCACAGAGTATGAATAAATTACATAGGAGTGAGTGATGGAAGGATATTTACGCTTAGGATTATTGATGACAGCCGGTATTATTGTTTTCCTTATCCTATTTGACGGTTGGTATCGTAAGCGTCAGCTTAAGCGTTCAATTCGTACCTCACATGATGCAACTATTACATTAGATCCTGATGTAGTATTAGGGTTAGATCTTGAAAAACCCATAAGTCCAAATAATCCTGTTTTTTCTGCAATTACCAAACTTGAAGAGAGTCCGCTTTATATTGAAGATAAGATTAAAGAAACCGAAAATGAAGAAGAGCTAGTAGAAGAGGAAGAAGACATTATTCCTACGGCGCTTCCTTTGGTTCAATCATCTGCAGCGCCTATAAAAAAAATAAATTTAGAAGATGATTTAATGGTGATTAATGTACTTGCAAAAAGAGGGCAGGTTTTTGCATCCTATAATTTACTACAGACACTGCTTGCATGTGGTTTACAGTTTGGCGATATGAATATATTCCATTATTATTCACCTGCAGCACTTGGCCGTGAAAAATTATTTAGCTTAGCTTCAGTCACGGAACCTGGAGAATTTGATCTAGATAAAATCGGTGAGTTTTCTTGTCGTGGGTTGTCATTATTCACTCGTTTGAGTGTAGTGTCAGATCCTCTGATGGCATATGACTTGATGGTGAAAACCGCGACTCAATTAGCAGATGAATTAGATGGTGCATTATATACAGCTACGCATGTTCCACTCTCTCACGATCTAATACAAAAATTTCGACTCAGTGTTTCGCAAAATCAGGTTAAGACTCAAGCATGACTGAAAAAAGTATACGTGAACGAATAGAACAGTTACGAAAAGAAATCAATGAACACAATTATCATTACTATGTTTTGTCAGATCCTGTTATTTCTGACGCTGAATTTGATAGAGTGTTTCGTGAACTTCAAGAATTAGAAAAAGCAAATCCTCAGTTAATCACTCTGGATTCGCCTACACAAAGAGTGGGTGCAAAACCACTCTCTGCATTTACTCAAGTTACACATCAAATTCCCATGTTGTCATTAGATAATGCTTTTACTGATGCAGAAGTTCATGCATTTGATAAACGTATACATGATCGTTTACATATCAATACAGAATTAGAATATGTTTGTGAACCCAAGCTAGATGGCTTAGCGGTAAGCTTGCATTATGAAGATGGAATATTTGTTCAAGGTGCAACAAGAGGTGATGGAGAAACCGGTGAAGATATCACAGAAAATTTACGCACGATTGCAACCGTACCCTTAAAATTAAGAGGGAAGGGTTATCCATCTACATTAGAAGTGCGCGGTGAAGTGTATATGCCTAAAGCGGGATTTCTCGCTTTAAATAAAAAAGCTGAAATACACGGTGAAAAATTATTTGCGAATCCACGTAATGCAGCTGCTGGCAGCTTGCGACAACTGGACCCACGAATTACCGCTAAAAGACCACTCGCATTATTTTGTTATGGTATAGGTGTTTATAAAGGCAAAGATATACCAAGTACTCACAATGAAATTTTAAAAGAATTAAAAGAGTGGGGTTTTATAGTCAATCCAGAAATCGAAGTGGTGACGGGTATAGATAAATGTTTAAAATTTTATGAACGTATAGGAAAAATTCGTTCAGAACTCGTTTATGAAATTGATGGTGTTGTTTATAAAGTTAATCAGTTAAAAGAACAAGAACGATTAGGTTTTGTTTCCCGTGCACCGCGTTGGGCTGTTGCACATAAATTTCCTGCAGAACAAGCGACAACTGTATTAGAAGATGTGGAATTTCAAGTCGGAAGAACAGGGGCGCTCACTCCCGTAGCGAGATTAAAACCTGTTTTTGTCAGTGGTGTTACGGTGAGTAATGCTACATTGCATAACATGGATGAAGTACGCCGCAAAGATATATACATAGGTGATACTGTTATTATTCAGCGTGCAGGTGATGTAATTCCTGAAGTTGTTGAAGTGATAAAAAAATTACGTCCAGCTCACGCAAAAAAAATAAATTTACCCAAAGATTGTCCTGTTTGTCATTCCAAGATTGAGCAGATAGAAGGTGAAGCTATCGCAAGATGTTCCGGCGGATTGTATTGTTCCGCTCAACGTAAAGAAGCGATTAAGCATTTTGCATCACGAAGGGCGATGGACATAGAAGGCTTAGGCGATAAATTAGTTGAGCAGTTAGTTGATGCAGATTTAATTAAAAATCCAGCAGATTTATATACTCTTACCTTAGATCAGTTGTCAGGTTTAGAGCGCATGGCTGAAAAGTCAGCTCAAAATTTATTAGATGCATTAGAGAAAAGTAAAAAAACAACGTTCGCTCGTTTTTTATATGCCTTAGGCATTAGAGAAGTTGGAGAAGCAACAGCAAAAAGTCTCGCAAGACACTATGGTGATTTAGAATCATTATTTAACGCAACGCAAGAAGATTTGCAAACCATACGAGATGTAGGTCCTGTTGTTGCAAAGCATGCGGCAATGTTTTTCTCTGAAAATCACAATAAAAAAGTGATAGAAAAACTGTTAACCGTCGGTATACATTGGCCTAAAACAATTAAGTCAGATGCCAACTTACCTTTAAAAGATAAGACATTTGTTTTGACAGGTACCTTGCAAGATTTTTCACGCGAAGAAGCAAAAGAAAAATTAGAAAATCTCGGTGCAAAAGTTGCAGGCAGTGTTTCAGCAAAAACAAGTTATGTAGTCGTTGGTGCTGATGCGGGTTCTAAATTAAAAAAAGCACAAGAGTTAGGTGTTAGCATTATGGATGAAAAAGCTTTTTCAGATTTTTTACGGGAATTAACATAGTGATGTTGTATTCATAAAGTTTCGTCATCGCGAGCTGAAATATCCCCACGAAATTTGATGACTTTTCTGGCGAAATTATTTAAAAAGATCGACATAACTTCGAACTCTAAGGAAAGAAGATGTCGATCACCGATTTGTTACATGCTCATTTAGAAAAATATTGT
>JARLJN010000037.1 GCA_031291255.1 Gammaproteobacteria bacterium | reverse complement strand
TACATTGTGATACCTGCTGAACAGATACATAAAAAGCACGGTTCATTTTGGAAGTTGTTAACCGAAGTGATAGTCTCATCTCTAGCACTGGCTGCAGCGCCTTGGGCTGCGCCATTCTTGTTTACTTTTGCAGCCGGGTCTCTGGGTGCAGCCGTTGCCACAGGTGTCACAGCGGGCTTGTTAGACGCTGCTATGCAAGGTGCTGCGTGTGGTGTAGGTTTACAAGATAAGTTTTCGATTTCAGGTGTAATTGAAACCGGCGTACTCGGCGGATTCTTAGCAGCAGCCAAAGGTGCAGCTGTTGCAAACGAAGCAAGACAAGCAGCTGCAACACGTACCATGTTGGCTATGGGTAAAGCCTCTGTGACCAGCCAGTTAATGGAAATGTCCATGGGATTACGTCAAAAATTTGATGTAAAAGAAGTGTTAACTTCCATGGCGAATGGTTTTGCGAATGCGAAAATTGAAGTACCTAACACAGGACAATTTGCAGGACGTATAGTAGGCAATGCTGTTACCACATTAACTGGCACTGCTATTACAAGTTTGGTTTACAGACAAGATCCCAACTTACAATACATGGCCGCACAACTATTGGGTTCAACCATAGGCAGTGAAGCAGGCCAAATGTTAAATGAAACAACAGAAAGAAAAGCAGAACCTGAAACCAAATTACCAAAAACACAAAACAGACAAGCGCATGTGGAAGAGTTGGCTCATGCAGAGTTGCCTGATGGAAAAATTGATGTTAGAGATCCAAGGTGGAAAAAGCAATTAAGTGAGATGGCCAGTGAGCAGAGAATAAATAGGATTAATCATAGGGATCATCAAACGCAGCATGAAGCTAAATTAACTCGTGCACAACGATGGTCTAATCACCCTGCTAAATCAGAAGTGAATAACATATCAAGCGATGATTTCTCTAAACTCATACATACTAAAATTGGTCCACAAGAAAAAGGTTTAGAACCAGTTTATCCTGAAATGTGGGCAATAGGCGCATTCGATGCCGCTAAATTAGGCATGTTAGGATATAAAACTTTAGATACCTTTATAGCGAAAGGTTATTCTGAATTGGCTACAGATATAGGTAAATTATGGAGTCGCGGGATTAAAGCGCAAGAGGCTACTGTAAAAAATTCTCAAACGCTCAATAGATTTCATGAAGCAGCAAAAAATTTATCTGAAGAAGCACAGAAAAATATTAGAATACTTAGAGGTTGGGCTAAAAGCAAAGGTTGGGTTAAAGAGCCAAATCCATTAGGAAAGCCAGAGAGATGGGGTATGTTCGAAAATGGCAATTTCACCTGGAGATTAAGAATAAAACCAGAATCTAGCATGCGTGAGGGTTTAGACGTTGGAAGCAATATGCCTAGATTCGATGCTCGCTTAGGATCCGGAGGTAGTAAATATATTAATCCATTCGTTGGGCGAGTTGGTGATGAAGATGTTGGTACACATGTAAATTTAACAAATCCATATCATGAATTTTTAAATACAATATCAAATCAGATAGATGATGGAATTACTATATTTAGGAGACCGTTATGATAGAAAAAAAACTTGAGCAATTAATCGAAATTTTATTAGATAAAAATGAAGAAATGGGCGCAAGAGATGATGCAGCAATGAATCTGCGTAAATATGATCATCCTTTGGCACTTGAATCTTTATTAAAAATTGCAAGTACTCCAGATAAAGATGAAGAATTTTTAGCTGATGTTTGTGGTGAATCAATAGCGAAAATTTTATTAAGAACAAATCACTTTGACGCAAAGTATTTAGAGAAAATGATACCAACAGCTCGGAGAGAGGCAATTGCTGTAATTACTGAAAACAAACCTGAATGGCTCAAAAGAAATTAAGTGATCCAATAAGAAAAACGTTTCCAGGCCTGCGTAAAGAACAAGAAATGGCGTCAGGCCTGAAAGAAATGGCGTCAGGCCTGCAATGTGCGTTATTAATAAATAAAAAATATTTACTACCATTAATGTTCCACAGTTTGAAATACAATTCTTAACTATGAATTAAGCAAAATTATATGAAGTTAACGCAATCGTGATATCACAAAATTACATAAATACCCTAGGCCGTGAAACCAAAGTCATAGACAGCAATGTGATGCTTGATATCACTATGGATGCTGCAGACAATAGACGTTTTACTAATGCCAGCATCATGAATGCGGATCATTCAGTGACAGTAGAAAATACTACAAATACATTTGATAAAGCGAATCGACATGCCAGCCAAGAAACTGCCGGCACCAACATTTCAAAAAGCTATAAAAACAATTTGTTAAATACCATCAACACCAATGGCATTGTGGATACATTAACGCATAATGCCGATCATATATTAACTAACACAAAAAGCAGTGACGGCAATTTTT
>JARLJN010000036.1 GCA_031291255.1 Gammaproteobacteria bacterium | reverse complement strand
TACATTGTGATACCTGCTGAACAGATACATAAAAAGCACGGTTCATTTTGGAAGTTGTTAACCGAAGTGATAGTCTCATCTCTAGCACTGGCTGCAGCGCCTTGGGCTGCGCCATTCTTGTTTACTTTTGCAGCCGGGTCTTTGGGTGCAGCTGTTGCGACAGGCGTCACAGCGGGCTTGTTAGACGCTGCTATGCAAGGTGCTGCGTGTGGTGTAGGTTTACAAGATAAGTTTTCGATTTCGGGTGTGATTGAAACCGGCGTACTAGGCGGATTCTTAGCAGCAGCGAAAGGTGCAGCTGTTGCAAACGAAGCAAGACAAGCCGCTGCAACACGCACCATGTTAGCTATGGGTAAAGCCTCTGTGACCAGCCAGCTAATGGAAATGTCCATGGGATTACGTCAAAAATTTGATGTAAAAGAAGTGTTAACTTCCATGGCAAATGGTTTTGCGAATGCGAAAATTGAAGTCCCTAACACAGGACAATTTGCAGGACGTATAGTAGGCAATGCTGTTACCACATTAACCGGTACAGCCATTACAAGCTTGGTTTATCGACAAGATCCCAACTTACAATACATGGCCGCACAACTGTTAGGTTCGACCATAGGTACTGAAACCGGCCAAATGTTAGCTGAAACAACAGAAAGAAAAGCAGAACCAGAAACCAAATTACCAAAAACACAAAACAGACAAGCGCATGTTGAAGAGTTGGCTCATGCAGAGTTGCCTGATGGGAATGTGGATTATGGAAGGCATGCGGATGCGCACCAAGCTTCGCAGCATGAACAGAATGTGAAATTTAAATCGGACTTTTTTACAAATTCAAATAATCAAGAACGCTTTAGAAATACTATGTTTGGTGACGGTGCATATAAACCACAACCAAAAGGAGTTATGCGTAGTTTTGTAGATGCAGCTAAGGATGATATATCAAACATAAAATGGGCAGCAACACATGGAAATGAAGTTGCTTCAGCAATTAAGCGAAATCTGAATTCTAATTTAGAAATGTATTCTAGTACGCACTTGTTTCAAGCTAGATTAAATGCTCAAAGAAATAATTTCAAACAAGCTGTATCTGATATTTATCATGATATTCATAATGGAAATTATGATTCAGTCGGCAAGGGAGCTGAAGCACTTGCAACAAGTCAAATTCCAATATTGAAATTGCTAGGAGTAGCTAAGTTAGCTGCAGTAGGTAAGGTTTCATTCTTTGGTAGTACAGGGATAAAGATTACAGAGAGGGATGCCGTTTTACCAAAAACACGCCAAGCTCTTCATGAAGATTTAATAACTAAAGGCTATGAATTTAAAGGAACAAGCAAATACAAAGGATACACAACATATAAAAATTCAGATGGTAGAACCATTACAATAAAGGACACTGGGGAAGTTATTCCTACACAAAGAGTTTGGAATTCAGAAAAAACAATGAAATACTCAGAAAGGCAGGATTATAATAATAATCGTTTACCTGATCAATCACACACAACTGGTCATTTTGTAGAGCCTTTGTATGGCCCATTCCAAATAGAACCAGACAGTTCAACATTTTTTAATAAATAACGGAATACTAAAATGAAAATATTATCTGATATTAATCTGAGTAACATGTCATTTAACAAGCTTGGAAGAGGCGTTGAATTTAAATTTCTAGACATGCAAAAAGGTGAACCCATTTCTAATATTCAATGCAATGCAGTTTACTTATTTAATTATCACAATACTTTTTCAGAAGATGATGGGTTTGCATGTTATATAGTTGAGATTGAATGCACCCTAATTCCTCATGACTCAGTCAATAAATGGCTAGCTAATAATAATTTTGGTTTTATGGATATGAATGGTGGTGTATATGTTCCATCTAAAAAAGATCTAATTCATTTACATATTGAAAGTGGTGATATTGTCATTGACTTAGCTTGTGAAGAAATAATAAAAGATGGAATAAAATTAACTTTATAACAAATTGTCTGGATTAAGAATATGGTGAATATGGAATACGATGTCTGTACTCACAAATGAAAAATGGTGCTAGGCCTGCAAAGGAAATAAAGCTGTCAGATGAAATCATATAACTTTAGAAGGTTAAAGAAAAATGGTGTCAGGCCTGCAATGTGCGTTATTAATAAATGAATAAAAAATATTTACCACAATTATCGTTCAACAGTTTGCAATGCAATTATTAAATTATAAATTAAGAAAATTTTTATGAAGTTAACGCAATAGTGATATCACAAAATTACATAAATACCCTAGGCCGTGAAACCAAAGTCATAGACAGCAACGTTATGCTAGATATCGCTATGGATGCTGCAGGCAATAGACGTTTTACCAATGCTAGCATCATGAATGTGGATCATTCAGTGACAGTAGAAAATACAACGAATACATTTGATAAAGCGAATCGACATGCCAGCCAATCAACTGCCGGCGCTAACATTTCAAAAAGCTATAAAAACAATTTGTTAAATACCATCAACACCAATGGCATTGTGGATACATTAACGCATAATGCCGATCATATATTAACTAACACAAAAAGCAGCGATGGTAATTTTTCAGAGCGCGTTTTTGATGATGCTACTAAACTTAAATCTTTTCAGGATAAAAAATCTCGTCGTAAGCAATCCTATTATGCGGGCACATCGAATTTATTTACCATAGATGAACACCGCGATGAAAAAGACATGAATATCGCAACTCGATTGAAGGATTATGATTCATTTGGTGCGCCACATTCCCAATACACCCAATGTGATTTTGTCGACGGTGGAGAACGCCACGGTCAAATCAGTAATGATACATTTGATTATGCTTATACAGATTCATCACAACCCACAGCTACGCATACAACTACGAGTTTAGATGGTCGTAGTTCATCAGGTACTGCTGAACAACATTATGATCCTAACTACCATACGAATAGCATAACGGGAATTGGTTCTGCTGATGGC
>JARLJN010000035.1 GCA_031291255.1 Gammaproteobacteria bacterium | reverse complement strand
TGCAACAACTTCCCCTTCGCGCTCAAAATATTCTGTTTTGGTGTTTTTTAATAAACCAGGAGTCAAAATTTCTAGCGTTTGATCCTGTCGATCACAATCAAAAAGAGCTTTTTTAATAATTTGCTTCAATTCATCATTCTGCTCGTTTAGTGCCTTTAGACATAAGCTTTGAAAAGTCACCTCATCTATTGTTGTTGTAGTATACCAAAGGGAGTATCTCCGCAACGTTGCGTGCAAGTTATCAGGCATCGTTACCTGAGCAATAACCGTTCTGAAATTGTTTAGATGAGCAGTTCTCTTAGCCTCTTCTTTAACATCCTTACAATGATGAAACAACATGCCGGAAATAAGTAGTGAGTATTTGTTATATTGCTTAATAATCCCGAGTTCAACAGCAGTTAAGCGTATCCGTTCGGTTAAATACACCTACAATACCGTTATGAATTAATTCAAGATAAGCACTTCTTACTGATCTGGAGTGTCTTATGACGGAAAAAATTAACTATTGGGAATCTATTATTGCTGAATACAAAGTAAGCGGTCTAACGCAACCTGCATTTTGTAAGCAAAACGGTCTATCCTACAACCAATTTCAATATCGGTGGTCTCAACATAACCTGGCGAAGCTGGAGAGAGCGCAACCCTTTATTCTTGAAAATAATTCCATAACAAACGCATTTGAGAGCGTGTGTATAAAATCCGCCCCTGTAGTCGTCGTCGAGGAAGCAGATCAAGTAGCTGAACTGGCAATTCATTTACCCAACAAAATACGCTGCGATATAAAAATGGATTTACGCAATGATGCGTTTGCCACACTACTGAAACAGTTGGTGGCACTATGTTAATTCCTGACAATATTAAAGTACATTTATATTGCGGCATCACTGACATGCGCAAGTCTATTAATACATTGGCGATTATGGTTCAGGATGTTTTACAGATGGAGCCAACTAGCGGTCATTTGTTTTTATTCCGCAGCCGTAGTGGTAATAAATTAAAGGCACTCTATTACGAGGAGCACAGCTTTACTTTGTGGTATCGACGCCTTGATAAAGGTAAATTCATTTTTCCACGTAATATCCAAGGTCATCTTGAGTTAACGAACGAACATTTTCAGTGGTTGCTTGCGAGCAATAAATTCGTTCATTATCAAGATGAAGAGCCGCCAATTTATCGTGATTTTTATTAATTAAATGCAGTAAAATCATAGTGGTTATGGTATAATCTTGTCATGAAAAAGACGATAAATTTACCCGTATCAATAGAAGAAAAAGACGCATTAATTCTTGCTCAGCAAGAAGAAATCGAGCGGCTTAATGCGCGTTATCGTCAAGTACTTGAACAGTTTAAATTGGCACAGCTTCGCAAATATGCACGCTCATCTGAAAGCAATGTGCTTCAGCTTGAGTTGCAATTTGATGAAGCCGATTCAGTGCCGACGGAAGAGCTTCCCAAAGAAGAAAATAACACCATCACCGTAACTTATACGCGCAATAAACCAAAACGCCGAGCATTGCCTGACAATTTACCCCGTGAAGTGATTGAACATGATGTTCCAGAACATGAAAAACAATGTGCTTGCGGCTGTTTAAAACAGCGTATTGCTGAAGAAGTTACAGAGCAGTTAGAAGTTGTTCCAGCGCAACTTAAAGTCATTCAACATGTTCGACCCAAGTATGCCTGCAACCGTTGCGACGAAGGCGTAGTTATCTCCCCTATGCCAACGTTGTTTCTACCTAAAAGTATGGCAGCGCCAAGTCTTGTTGCTTACACGATTATTAGTAAATATCAGGACCATCTGCCACTGTACCGACAAGAAAAAATTTGGCAACGAATGGGTATTGAAATAGCAAGAAATACGGTGTGTGGTTGGATAATGGCTGCTGCTGAAGTCTGCATGCCAATGCGAAACGCTTTAATGACGTCATTAATTGCATCTGGCTATATACAAGCCGATGAAACACCTCTTCAGGTTATGGATGAGCCCAATCGTAAAAATACATCTCTGAGTTACATGTGGCTCTATCGAAGTGCAATACCCGATAAACCGGTCGTTTTATTCGATTATCGTGAAACGAGGCAGGCCCGTTGGCCGAAAGAGATACTTTGCAATTTTAGAGGACATTTGCAAACAGATGGCTATAAAGGCTATGACTGGGTGGATAGAGAGTCCGATATTATTCATCTAGGATGTATGGCACATGCTCGTCGTCCATTTGCTGAGATTGTAAAGCTTGCGAAGAAGACCGTTGGCAAGTCACATCAGGCCGTTGCCTACTTTCAAAAACTGTATGCGATTGAAAAAATAGCGCGTGAAGGGCAGTTCACCCACGAGCAACGCTATCAACTTCGAATGGAAAAGGCCATGCCTATTCTGGAGGAAATGAAGGACTGGCTTGACCAATCGTTACGTCATGCGGTTCCCCAATCCAAACTGAATGATGCATTAGTCTATATGCATGACCGTTGGATTGAATTAACAAACTATTTAACAGATGGTTCACTTGAAATCGATAATAACGGTGCCGAAAATCAAATCAGGCCATTTGCTCTCGGGCGAAAAAACTGGTTGATAGCTGGAAGTCCTCGTGGTGCTCATGCTAGTGCTCTATTTTATAGTCTTATTGCTACCGCTGTTGCGAATGGGTGGAACCCTTTCGACTATCTATGCTATTTATTTGAAAACATCCGTACCTGTAAAACTGACGATGACTACTCCAATCTATTGCCTTTCAACATTATCTCAAAAACCAACTAAATCACGCAACCCGTAGTTCCCCGAACGCATACGTTCCTTTAGCTAACTCGAACAATTAGTAATTAATAAATTTACAATACTACTATTTTTTTTGAGTACAACTGATTTCTACATGGCGTCAAATTGATTTCCATTTGAATCCCTAATGATTCCCTGTTGATTGCTATTTGATTTCTATATAAGGGTGTTACCACTTCAACAAATCAGGATGGCTCGATACAGTAGAGCTATTTAAT
>JARLJN010000034.1 GCA_031291255.1 Gammaproteobacteria bacterium | reverse complement strand
CCAAAAACCCAAAAACCCAAAAACCCCTGGGTTATTGTGGTTATGTGTGGGGAACGGGCGCGTAAAGGCGAAGGGTATTTACGTGTTTTGGTGTGCTGGTTTTTTTTGTTTTTTTTTTTTTTTTTAAAAAAAACAAAAAATACTTTTTGTTTGTTTTTAAAAAAACCCACTCAACCCAACCTACAGTTCTACAATAAATGCTTTTAAGGCTTTTGCAAAAAGTTGCCTCAGTCGATTCCCGGGGTGGCGCGGAAGGAGGGCTCCCGCACGCAAAATCATCCGGCTATAGCTTTATAACTATTTAATCCTGGCTTTTTCTTGTGCTAATCAAGTAAAATAGCAAACATTTTTCTTGATTGTGATCTCCATGACAAATTCTTTTCAAACATTTGACGTAATTGTCGTCGGCGGCGGCCATGCAGGTACAGAAGCTGCTTTAGCTGCAGCTCGTATGGGTGCTAATACGTTATTATTGACGCATAACGTTGAGACCTTAGGTCAAATGTCATGTAATCCAGCCATAGGCGGTATAGGCAAAGGCCATTTAGTCAAAGAAATTGATGCGTTGGGCGGTGCCATGGCTAGAGCCATTGATGTTGCAGGCATACAATTTCGTACTTTGAATGCCAGCAAAGGCCCAGCAGTACGTGCAACACGTGCACAAGCTGACCGTGTTTTGTATAAGCAAACTATACGTTTCATGCTTGAAAACCAGCCTAATTTGAAAATTTTCCAACAAGCTGTTGATGATATTTTGATAGAAGGTGAGCGAGTGACCGGTGTCATGACCCAAATGGGTTTGATATTCAAAGCGCAAACCGTGGTATTAACGGCCGGCACTTTTTTAGCAGGAAAAATTCATATAGGGTTGAACAATCATGAAGGCGGCCGCGCCGGAGATCCCCCTGCGAAGACGCTGGCGGCTCGTTTAAGAGAGCTTCCCTTGAGGGTGGGTCGTTTGAAAACAGGAACACCACCGCGCTTAGACGGCCGTACAATTGACTTTAGCGTTCTAGAAAGACAAGACGGCGATACGCCTGTTCCCGTTTTCTCTTTCATGGGAAAAGCATCCGATCATCCTAGACAAATTCCGTGTTATATCACACACACCAATGAAAAAACGCATGACCTGATACGGGCAGGCTTAGGTGAGTCACCCCTGTACACGGGCGTGATTGAGGGAGTAGGTCCGCGTTATTGTCCTTCGATAGAAGATAAAATTGTTCGTTTTGCCGGTAAAAATTCGCATCAAATTTTTGTAGAGCCTGAAGGTTTAACGACACATGAAGTCTATCCGAATGGGATTTCAACCAGTCTCCCTTTTGCTGTTCAGCAAGAGTTTGTGCGGTCTATGCGCGGTTTTGAAAACGTACACATTATGCGTCCGGGTTATGCCATAGAATATGATTTCTTTGATCCACGGGATTTAAAACCTTCACTTGAAACAAAAAGTATTGCCGGTCTCTTTTTTGCGGGCCAAATTAATGGCACCACAGGATATGAAGAAGCCGCAGCGCAAGGTTTGATTGCGGGTATGAACGCTGCGCTTTACACACAAGAAAAACCTGCTTGGTCTCCGCGCCGCAATGAAGCTTACATAGGCGTGTTGATAGATGACTTAATTACGCAAGGTACATTAGAACCTTATCGCATGTTTACAAGCCGAGCGGAGTATCGTTTGTTATTGAGAGAAGACAATGCAGACTTGCGTTTGACGGCCAAAGGTCATGAATTGGGATTAGTGAATGAAGAACAATGGTCTCAATTTTCAGTAAAACAAGAAGCGGTAGAGCGTGAAAAATCTCGTTTGCATACGACTTGGGTAAGGCCTAATACCACAACAGGTGATGCAGTTGAAGCCATGTTAGAACTGCCTTTAGCGCATGAATACAGTCTTGAAGAGTTGTTGCGTCGTCCTAAAGTCACTTATCAAAAGTTAATGGAAATACCTGATGCAGGGCCTGGGTTAGTTGATGCAGTCGCTGCAGAACAAGTTGAAATTCAAATTAAATATGCGGGTTATATTACGCGTCAAGAAGATGAAATTTTGCGACAGTCTCGTAATGAAAATTTAGCTATCCCATTACATTTGGAGTATGCAGACGTTGTGGGTTTATCGACTGAAGTGAAACAAAAGTTGAAGAATGTTAAGCCTGTGACATTAGGCAGTGCATCGCGTATACCGGGGGTGACACCAGCGGCTATTTCGTTGTTGTTAGTCCATATAAAAAAATCAAAAGGCACTGTAAAAATCGACGTAACAAGTGTATCTGAATAATGCTGGACTTTAGGAAGTAGCCCGGATTGAGCCCAGCGAAAATCCGGGAAATCCATCCCCGGATTTTCGCTGGGCTCAATCCGGGTTACAAAAAAATTAAGGGTATTCATGTCTATCTTTAAAAAAACATTAACATCAGCATTAACAAAAAATGGTTATACCTATTCTGACGAAACCCTAAAAAAGTTATTAACCTATTTAGAATTATTACAAAAATGGAATAAAGTTTTTAATCTGACCGCGATAGCTGATCCAGAAGATATGGTGTGGCTACACATCATTGATAGTTTAGCGGTAGGTCCTTATTTGCAAGGCAAGCGCATCATTGATGTGGGAACAGGGGCTGGCTTGCCAGGTATTCCATTAGCGATAACCTATCCTGAGCAACAATTTGTATTATTAGACAGTAATGGTAAAAAATCTCGTTTTTTGGTTCAAGCCAAACTGGAGTTAGGGCTTGATAACATTGAAGTGGTACATGCGCGTTGTGAAGACTATATTCCTGAGATACGATTTGATTCCATAGTCTCTCGCGCTTTTAGTACAATTGCGGTAATGTTAGAAAGAACACAACACTTGTTAGCTGATCAAGGTCAGTTTTTAGCAATGAAAGGTCTCTATCCTGACTCAGAAATTCAAGAGATTCCCGTTCATTTTCAAGTAATGGGAACACATAAATTAGCTATACAGGGATTAGCTGCTCAAAGGCATCTAGTTTGTATTGCAAGGAAATAAGAGGACAGACTCGTGGGAAAAATTATTGCGATAGTGAATCAAAAAGGTGGTGTGGGCAAAACAACCACGAGTATTAATTTAGCAGCTTCATTTGCTGTGATGAAACGTAAAGTATTATTGATAGACCTTGATTCTCAAGGTAATGCTACGGTAGGAAGCGGAGTCAATAAAGATGATCTTAGTGCGACGACCAAAGATGTTTTATTGAAAGATGCAAGTGTTGTTGAGGCGACTGTATCGACTGAGGCAGGTTATGATTTATTGGGTACTAATCATGAATTAATAGTGGCTGAAGTACAGTTGATGCAAGCGACTCAGCGTGAGCTGCGTTTAAAAGAAGCTCTTGCTGCTGTTGTTGAAAAATACGATTACATTTTAATTGATTGTCCACCTTCCTTAAATATTTTAACCGTGAACGCATTGGTTGCTGCGCATTCAGTATTGATTCCAATTCAATGTGAATATTTTGCCTTAGAAGGTTTAAAAAGTCTGTTGCATACCATAGAACAAATTCAAACAACGATTAATCCACAGCTTTATATCGAAGGTTTATTGCGCACTATGTACGATGGTCGTAATCGATTAGCACTGGATGTGTCTGCACAGTTAATGCAGTATTTCCCAGATCGAGTTTACCGCACAGTGATTCCTCGTAATGTACGTTTAGCAGAAGCACCTAGTCATGGGATGCCAGTTTTATCATACGATGGAAAATCTCAAGGTTCAGTGGCCTATTTAACATTGGCCGGTGAAATGCTGAGGCGAGTAGAAGAAAAAAATAAAAATGTAGCCCGGATTGAGCGTTGCGAAAATCCGGGGTAAGGTTTTAACTATTTATATGGGTAATCCCGGATTTTCGCAACGCTCAATCCGGGCTACAAAAGAAAATTGATGAGGCATCATAAGTGAAATACGTAACATCCTCTCCCTTGGGAAAAAAAAGTGCTTACATTTCTCAATATCAACCTGATTTATTATTTCCTATTCCTCGAAAAATAAAACGTGATGAAATTAATGTTCCTGAACTTTTACCCTTTAAAGGCGCAGATATTTGGAATGGATTTGAAATATCTTGGTTGAATAATAAAGGCAAGCCTGTTGTTGCATTAGGTGAATTTATTTTTCCGTGCACATCACCTAACATCATAGAGTCAAAATCATTTAAGCTTTATTTAAATTCATTTAACAATACGCACATTGATTCTTTAGCAATGGCTAGAGATAGAATGGCACGTGATTTATCACAAAATGCAGGTAGTGAAGTTAAAGTGAATCTTGTTGAAATTTCTGAATTTGCAAATAATCCATTAGACATTTTTTCTGGAATCAATTTAGATAAACAAGACATTACGTGTGATAACTATACTGTTGCATCGAATTGTTTGATTATCGAAGATGAAAAAATATCTGAAAGCCTTTATTCAAATTTATTAAAATCGAATTGTTTGGTCACAGGCCAACCTGATTGGGGCAGTGTCTTTATTGAATACTCGGGCAATAAAATCAATCATGAAGGTTTATTAAAATATATCGTTTCATTTCGTAATCATAATGAATTTCATGAGCAATGTGTTGAACGTATATTCATGGATATTTTAACGCGTTGCGCGCCTGAAAAATTGTCTGTGTATGCTCGATATACACGCAGAGGCGGCTTAGATATAAATCCCTATCGTTCTACAGAAAGTGATTTCATCCCAAAAAATAATCGTCTATGCAGGCAGTAACCAGTATACTTAACCCACATTCATTTATGCGGCTAAGCTTATGCACAAATCATCTGATAAAAAAACCACTCACTTTGGTTATACCGAAGTACCTGTTTCAGAGAAAGTGAATCGAGTTGCCGAGGTTTTTGCATCTGTGGCTAACAAATATGACCTCATGAATGATCTTATGTCATTTGGCCTGCATCGTTTATGGAAACGTTTCACTATAGGCCAGGCAGCTGTTCGTCCTCACCAAAAGGTGTTGGACATCGCGGGCGGAACAGGGGATTTAACCAAAGAATTCTCTAAGCAAGTTGGAAGCTCTGGACTCGTTGTGCTTGCAGATATCAATGACAAAATGTTAGAGCAAGGTCGTGAGCGGCTGATTAACGAAGGATTGGTGGGTAATATTCGTTATGTGCAAGCTGATGCAGAACAGTTACCTTTCCCCGATAATTATTTTGATTGTATTACCATTGCCTTTGGGTTGCGTAATGTCACGGATAAAGATCAGGCATTACGAGCCATGTATAGAGTATTAAAGCCAGGCGGAAAATTATTAGTGTTAGAGTTTTCTAAACCTAGCATTAAATTATTAGAAAAATTATATGATAAATTTTCTTTTAATATTATTCCTAAACTAGGTGAGTGGATATGCAACGATGCTAAGAGTTATCAGTATCTCGTTGAATCTATACGTATGCATCCAGATCAAGAAACTTTAAAATCAATGATGGAAAATGCTCAGTTTGAAGATGTGACTTTTCATAATTTAACGGGTGGCATCGTTGCACTACATAAAGGATTTAAATATTAATGAAAGATCAATTTATTCATTTTATTCAATCTGCAATCAATCAATATATTGCATTAGATCCAGAATCTTCTCAACGCATAGCGAAATTAAAAAATAAAATAATCACTATAGAATTGAAAGGATTAAATATCACTTTTCAATTAGTTTTTACCGATAACATTGAAATTAAGATGCCAGTTACTTTAGCTGCAGATACGACGATTACGGGCACACCTTTACGATTGCTACAAATGTCTTTTACAAAAAAAAATCAAAAACAATTTTTTGCTGACGATGTTGCCATAGAGGGAAATTTAGAGCTAGGTCAACACATTATTGATTTATTTAATCATATGGAAATTGACTGGGAAGAATATTTATCGCGTTATATAGGCGATACGCCTGCTCATCATATAGGGCGATTTGCGAGAAAATTAAAAAAAATAAATCAACACACCAGAGAAACATTGTTACAAACAGTGAATGAATATGTACATGAAGAAATTAATTTTTTTCCGCCCCGTGAAGCACTGCAAGATTTTTTTAAAGATGTTGATGAATTACGTATGGATGCAGATCGTGTTGAAGCTAGGATTCAAACTTTGAGAAGAAGGTTATTGTAGCGTGGACAAAGGCGTACAGCGCCGTGTCCGCGTGGATTGCCTCATTCTCTCCCGGACACGCTGCGCTTTGTCCGGGCTACAAAAACCAGCAAAAATAACGTCAGAGGTTTAGTGTGAATAAAATATCGCAATCATTACGTTTAATAAAAATTAATATTATTTTAATGCGCTATAATTTAGACGAGATGATTTTTGCTTCATCTTTGTTTTTTCCATTTCGTTTTATAAAATATTTCAATCCTTGGTATTATCTTTCAAATAAAAAATTAACCCGCGGTCAACGCATACGTTTAGCGATTGAAGAATTAGGCCCTATTTTTATTAAAGCCGGACAAGTTTTATCAACGCGCCGTGATTTATTGCCTGAAGATATAGCGGATGAGCTGGCAAAATTACAAGATCAAGTGCCACCTTTTTGCGGTGAGCAAGCAAAAAAAATTATTGAAGACTCGTTAAAACAAAATATCAATGATATTTTTTCTAGTTTTGATTCGCAGGCACTCGCTTCAGCGTCTATTGCTCAAGTTCATGCAGTCACATTGATTGATGGGCGCAAAGCCGTCGTAAAAGTATTACGTCCTGGTATTAAAAAAAGAATAGAACAAGATTTAGAGTTGTTTTCTACGCTCGCAAAATTTGTTGATCGTAATTCAAGGCGAGCTCGTCATTTTAAACCCAAAGAAATTGTTGCTGAAATTTCTCATACACTTTATGACGAATTAGATTTGTTGCGAGAAGGTGCGAATGCTTCACAGTTGCGTCGAAATTTTGAAGGTTCAACTGAATTATATATTCCTGAAATTTATTGGCATTATTGTCGTTTAGATGTGTTGGTGATGGAACGGATTGAAGGCATACCTATACATAATATTTCTGCGATTAAAGCAGCAGGCATAGATTTAAAAAAACTCGCTGAGCGAGGCGTTGAAATATTTTTCACGCAAGTATTTAGAGATAGTTTTTTTCATGCGGATATGCACCCAGGAAATATTTTCGTTTCAACAAAACACTTGGATAATCCGCAATATATCGCTGTTGATTTTGGTATAGTCGGTTCATTGAGTACACAAGATCAACGTTATTTAGCTGAAAATATGCTGGCGTTTTTTAAACGTGATTATCAACGTGTTGCTGAATTACATATTTCATCAGGCTGGTTGCCACCGGATACGCGCATAGATCAATTTGAAGGTGCTATACGCGCAGTGTGTGAGCCCATATTTGCACGACCTGTAAAAGAAATTTCATTCGGACAATTGTTGCTGAGATTGTTTCAAACGGCTAGACGTTTTAATATTAATATTCAACCGCAACTTATCTTGTTACAAAAAACATTATTAAATATTGAAGGAGTAGGCGCACAAATTTATCCTGATTTAGATATATGGACTATAGCAGGGCCTTACTTAGAACGTTGGTTGAAAAAACAAATTGGCCCCCGCGCTTTTATGAGAAAAATTCGTAATAATCTTCCTTACTGGTCAGAGAAATTGCCTGAGATCCCAGAGTTAGTTTATGGTGCATTGACAGAATATAAATACAAACAAGAGGCTGAACGTTTTAAGTTACAACAATCTGTCAACGATAATGTAAGTCATAAAAAATCACGTTTGCGGCTAGTGACATTAGGCTTATGCGGTGGATTTTTATTGAGTTCTTTAATCCTGCTTTATCAATCTGCGATGCCCTATCCTTTAATTTATATTTTAGGCGGTTTGGGAGTGGTGATGTTTTTAATTGCGGAATGTGTTTTATAATTTCTTTCTGCTAGGTATGCCTCATTCATTCCCGGATTCGCTGCGCTT
>JARLJN010000033.1 GCA_031291255.1 Gammaproteobacteria bacterium | reverse complement strand
ACTGAAAGGTCTGGCTGTAAAACTACTAACCCAAGTAAGGGTTAATACTTTTGAAATGACCCCCGTATTTTCGCAATGCTCAATCGGGCCTACACACAATACTTAATATGTAGCCCGGATTGAGCATTGCGAAAATCCGGGGTTCAATAATTTAATACCGTTAGAAGCTGATACCTAATATGTAGCCCAGATTGAGTGCAGCGAAAATCCGGGGCGCATGTTCCGCTCAATAATCATCATCACCGGTAGCAGTGTCTGCACTGATATCATCATTTGCATTTGCATTTGTATCGGGTGTTTGAGCCGCAGAGCCAGCTGCATTACTAGCAACAGTAGTATTAGCTTGAGGTGACATTTCAGCGTTTTGCACACCTGCTGCGCCACTTGCATCATTATTCATGGCATAGGTTGGATTAGCAGACATATCAATGTTTTTAACACTGCCTACATTTCCAATATTTTCACCTGCATTGTTTGTGACATCACCTGTCATACCAGGCATAGTTGCATTAGCAGAGTTATCCGCCATATCCAGGCCGTTTGCGTCATCCATGCTGGCAGGCTCTGCGTAAGCAAGCGATACAGCAAATAACCCGCTCATAGCAGTAATAGCCAAGGTTCTCAATTTCATCCCCAATCTCCTTCAAGATTTATTAAATTTCATTCCAGAAGTTCCCACTCACGTGAGTGGGAACTTCTAATTTCAATCTGTATATGCTCGTATAATTTAATACTAATCGATTCTTTGTGCTATCATTTTTTAAAACTCACAGGTGCGAACGTATGAAAAAAATTATTGTACTAACTTCGGGCGGTGATGCGCCTGGAATGAACGCAGCCATTCGAGCTGTTGTTAGAAGCGGTCATTTTTATGGTTTAAAGGTTTATGGCTGTCAATTAGGCTTTCAAGGTCTAGTAGAAAAAAAAATATTTCCGTTAGAACCTGAAAGTGTAGCTAATTGTATTCAACATGGCGGCACTATTTTACAGACAGGGCGTTACTTAAATTTTTTACAAAAAGATGTGCGCACCCAATGTCTAGACTTTCTTCATTCAGAAAAAATTGATGGCATAGTAGTCATTGGCGGAAATGGCAGCTTCAAAGGAGCGTCTTTGCTTTCTTCAGAAGGTGGGCCCGCTATCATAGGCATACCTGGCACTATCGATAACGATATTCCAGGCACGGAATACACCATAGGTTTTGATACAGCACGGAATACAGCTCTGCATGCTATCGATAAAATTCGAGACACAGCCTCCAGTCACAACAGGCTGTTTTTAGTTGAAGTCATGGGACGCAGCTCAGGATTTTTAGCAGTTGATGTCGGTCTTGCTGGAGGCGCTGAGTTTATTTTAACGCCTGAGTTCCCATTCACTATGCCAGAGTTAGCAAGCAAAATCATGAAACCTCGCCGAGAGAAATTAAGCTCTATCATAGTCATTGCCGAGGCTGATGAGCCTGGCCGCAGCATACAAATGGCTAAAGAATTAGATGAATTAACGGGATTACAATACCGTGTGTGCATTTTAGGGCATACACAGCGCGGAGGCAGCCCTACCTTACTCGATAGAAAAGTCGCCTTATCCATGGGCAACCTCGCTGTTAAAGGACTCATAGAAGGAAAGTCTCATAAAATGACGGCAATCGTTCGTGATGAACTCATGTTAGTCGACATACCTGATCCTGATCATGGGTCTAGGGTTTTGCTTAATAAATATCTTTTAGAATTAAATGATGTTTTGTGCTCTTGATGGATATTGTATCTTTGAGTTTTTGTAGCCCGGACAAAGCGCAGCGTGTCCGGGAATGGATGAAGCTAACCTCGCGGACACGGCGCTGCACGCCTTTGTCCACGCTACAAAAGAAGGCACGTCAGGACCCCGATATCAGACCTCGACTATCCGCACATAATACTAGAAATCCCCCCCATCTTCTGGTATAAATTTCTCCCACACTAAAGAGCAACTCTTGTGCTAAAAACCGCCTTTAGTAACACATTTTAAACAGGTGTATCTTAAAAACTTAACCATGGGAAAACTTCATGTTAGCCGATAATCGAAAATTGCCTAGCTTTTTTGACAAATCACTTTTACCGTGGCTTATTTGCAGCATAGGAATGCTCTTCTATTGTTATAACTATTTTCTACGTGTTTCACCTAGCGTAATGCAGCATGATTTAATGCAAAACCTGCATATTTCGGCCTCCCAATTCGGTAATTTAGCCGCTTTTTATTATTACGCTTACACACCCATGCAAATCCCTGTAGGCATGATTTACGATCGTTTTGGTGCAAGACTCGTGTTATTTTTTGCCTGCTTATTCGCACTATTGGGATTAGGTATATTTATTAGCGCAAACAATTTATTAATGGCAAGCCTAGGAAGATTTTTAATAGGCTTCGGAACAGCTTTTGCATATATAGGTGTTTTAAAACTCGCGTCACTTTGGCTGGCACCTAATCGATTTGCTACCGTTGCAGGACTCACAACCGCATTCGGCATGGCTTCTGCTATTTTTTCAGATCTTTACCTCACAAAGTTCGTGCAATTACTTGGTTATAAAAACGCACTCTATTCGGCATTAATGGTAGGCGTAGTCTTAAGTTTCTTTATTCTCATTTTCATGCGCAACAAACCAAAACAAGAGCTGTCACAAGCAGGCACATCAGCAAGTCCCATGACCATTAAACAATTGTTCACTGCGCTCAATGTAGTCTTGGCTAATCCTCAAATGTGGTTAATCGGATTAATAGGCTGTCTCTTTTATCTGCCTGCCTCTGTGTTTTTAGATCTCTGGGGAATTCCCTATTTAAAAGCGGTTTATCAAATCACACCTGAAGCAGCTGCCTCCATAGTCAGCATGACATTTGTAGGCTGGATTATTGCAGGCCCCAGCATAGGGATGTTATCAGACAAAATTAAGCGTAGGCGTGCACCCTTACTCATTTCAGCATTGATGTCTGCTATCTTATTATCTGTTGTATTTTATGTTCCGCATTTACCGCTGGTTAGTTTGTATGTTTTATTTTTCTTTATCGGTATTTTTTGTGGTGCACATCCACTCTGTTTTGCACTTGGAAAAGAAAACAATCCAAATGCGATTTCAGGCACAGCAGTTGCTGTCACGAATACGTTAATCATGATAGGCGGCGTTATTTTTCAACCTATAGTTGGCAAGTTATTAGATTGGCATGCTAATAACGATACTGGAATTTATACGGCAAGCGATTACACGTATGCACTTAGCGTGGTTCCATTAGGTTTGGTCGTTGCAATTATGTTAACGTTCTTTTTGAAAGAAACGTATTGTCAATCGCATGAAGAAGTTGCTGAGAAGAAAATTCCTGATAACTCTAATGTGTATGCTTTTCCACGAAGATAAGCACATGTTGAATGGATCACGGCTTTTGCGATGCTTACCGTGCCACCCGTAAAAAGAGAAGAATGTAGGTTGGGTTGAGTGCTTTTTACGAAACCCAACATAACGTTACGTTGGGTTTCGTAAAATGCACTCAACCCAACCTACACGCTTCGTTTAAGCACTTGCCACGTTAAGACCCTCATCCGCCCTACGGGCACCTTCTCCCGCCGCAAAAAGCGCGGCGGGAGAAGGGAAATAGTCATGGCTTTATAGCCAATCCTTAGCCACCAAAAAATCTTTATATAATTTTTCTTCAGCACTACCGGGTTCAGGTTTCCAATTATATTTCCAATCTACATGCGGCGGCAGAGACATCAATATCGATTCCACGCGTCCACCTGATTGCAATCCAAAGAGTGTTCCTCTGTCATACAATAAATTAAATTCTACATATCGACCACGGCGATAACACTGAAAATCACGCTCTTTTTCAGTGTATTTGTGTGACTTACGTTTTTCTAAAATAGGCGCATACGCTTGAATATAATGATCACCCACACTGCGCATAAATGAAAATGACTTATCAAAACCTTCTTGATTCACATCATCAAAAAACAATCCGCCTATCCCTCTAGGTTCTTGTCTATGTTTTAAATAAAAATAATCATCACACCATTTTTTATAACGAGCATAAACATCACTGCCAAAAGGATCACATGCAACTTTCGCTGTTTGATGCCAATGCTGACAATCTTCTTCGAATCCATAATAAGGCGTCATATCAAATCCACCACCAAACCACCAAATAGGATCTTCCCCTTCTTTTTCTGCCACTATGAATCTCACATTCGCATGTGAGGTAGGTGCGTACGGATTCACTGGGTGTATGACCAGCGATACACCTATAGCCTGAAAAGAACGCCCCATGAGCTCAGGACGCTTAGCAGTTGCCGCAGCGGGTAACGATTTTCCAAATACATGTGAGAAGTTAACACCGGCCTTTTCAAGAACATTGTTACTTGCAATTGTACGCGTACGCCCGCCGCCGCCTTCAGCATGCTGCCAAAGATCTTCTACAAATTTTTCTTTACCCTCAATCCGTTCAAGAGCAGAACAAATGGAATCTTGAAGCTTTTGTAAATAGTCTTTTACAGCATTGACAGCATCAGATACGACGATTTTTTCTGGATTCATGAGAAGAATACCCGCATATAAAATTTAATAACATAAACCGCTTTGGACAGCTCAAAGTACGCTATATACTAACACAAACTAATTTCTGGAGAGCCGATTATGCAACCCATAGATACACTAAAAACGCGACGTACATTATCTGTTAATGGCGTGGAATACAATTATTTTAGTTTACCTGCCGCTGAACAAGCAGGTATCTCAGGCTTAGCAAAGCTCCCCTTTTCTCTCAAAATATTACTTGAAAACCTGTTACGTTTCGAAGATGGAAAAAGCGTCACGCTAGACGATGTTAAAGCTATTTCACAGTGGCTAAAAACAAAATCCTCAGACCGTGAAATTGCCTATCGCCCTGCACGTGTTTTAATGCAGGATTTTACGGGTGTTCCCGCCATTGTTGATCTTGCTGCTATGCGCACTGCCATTAAAAAATTAGGCGGAGACCCTGAAAAAATTAATCCCTTGTCTCCTGTGGATTTAGTCATAGATCACTCCATACAAGTCGATGAATACGGTAATAAAACTGCAATACTCGTTAACTCAGAAATGGAAATGCAACGCAATCGTGAACGTTATGAATTTTTACGTTGGGGACAAAAAGCTTTTCAAAATTTCCGTGTTGTTCCACCTGACACCGGCATTTGTCATCAAGTGAATTTAGAGTATCTCGCAAAAACTGTTTGGGTCAGCGAAAGCAACGGTGTAAAAACCGCTTATCCAGATACATTAGTAGGAACAGACAGCCATACCACCATGATAAATGGATTGGGTGTGTTAGGTTGGGGAGTTGGCGGCATAGAAGCTGAAGCCGCTATGTTAGGCCAGCCTATCTCTATGTTAATTCCTGAAGTCATAGGTGTAAAACTCACAGGCAAATTACGCGAAGGTGTAACAGCAACTGACTTAGTGCTCACCATTACCAACATACTCAGAAAAAAAGGTGTAGTCGGAAAATTCGTAGAATTTTATGGCCCAGGTTTACATCAACTAGCATTAGCGGATCGTGCAACCATAGCAAACATGGCTCCCGAATATGGCGCGACATGTGGATTTTTTCCTATCGATCAAATCACACTAAATTATTTAAACTTAACTGGACGTGATGAACAAACCATCGCATTAGTCGAAGCTTACGCGAAAGCGCAAGGCATGTGGCATGATGAAAACACACCAGAACTCTCATTCACAGAACAATTAGAAGTAGATTTAAATACTGTAGTACCGAGTTTAGCAGGTCCTAAGCGCCCTCAAGATCGCGTCATCATTTCAGACATGATAGAGACCTTCGATAAATTATTAACAGAAGCTAATCGACTAAATGAAAAAGACACTGCTTTCAAAACAAAAGCAGATTATAACCTGCATCATGGTGATGTAGTGATTGCAGCGATTACCAGTTGCACAAACACCTCTAATCCCAGTGTATTAATGGCAGCGGGATTAGTCGCTAAAAAAGCGGTAGAGAAAGGTTTGAAACCTAAACCTTGGGTGAAATCCTCTTTAGCACCAGGCTCACAAGTCGTAACACGTTATCTAGAAGAAGCTGGATTGCAAACTTATTTAAACCAAATCGGGTTTGATTTGGTGGGTTATGGTTGCACAACTTGCATAGGTAACTCAGGCCCACTTCCAGAAGCGGTTACTGATGTAATAGTTGAAAATGATTTAGTCGTTTCAGCCGTGTTATCTGGTAATCGAAATTTCGAAGGCCGCGTGCATCCACTGGTCAAAGCGAATTGGTTAGCCTCCCCTCCTCTCGTTGTTGCATACGCACTAGCGGGTACAACGCAAATTGATTTAGATCATGACCCTATTGCAAAAAATGAAAAAGGTGAAGCTGTTTACCTAAAAGATATTTGGCCTAGCAATCATGAAATCGCAGCAGAAGTTGCCAAAGTAAATAGTAAAATGTTTAGTGAACAATATGCTGATGTATTTTTAGGTTCGAAAGAATGGCAAGCCATGAAAACGCCTACCAGTAAAACATATGATTGGCAAGATGATTCAACTTACATACAACATCCACCTTATTTTGATGGGATGACACAAACACCATCAGCCGTACATGATATACATGGGGCTCGCATATTAGCTGTGTTGGGTGACAGCATTACCACAGATCACATCTCACCTGCTGGCTCTATCAAAGCAGACAGCCCTGCAGGACACTATCTGCAAGAACAAGGCATTGCACCTAAAGATTTTAATTCCTTAGGCGCACGTCGTGGCAATCATCAAGTCATGGTACGAGGAACCTTTGCAAACATACGCATCAAAAATGAAATGTTACCTGGCGTTGAGGGAGGTTTTACTAAACATATTCCTAGCAATCAACAGTTAGCAATTTATGATGCGGCTATGTTGTATCAAAAAGAAAAAACACCTTTAGTGATTGTTGCAGGAAAAGAATATGGTACGGGTTCATCACGTGACTGGGCTGCAAAAGGACCTAAATTATTAGGGGTTAATGCAGTGATTGCAGAAAGTTTTGAACGCATACATCGTTCTAATTTAATTGGTATGGGCATTTTACCTCTGGAATTTCAACCGGGTGTGTCACGCAAAACATTACAATTAGACGGGACAGAAACAATTGATTTGTTAGGTTTAGAACATGGTTTAACACCACGTATGAAGGTACAAGCTGTTATTCATCGCGCAGATAATACCACTATCAACGTAGATTTAATTTGTCGAATTGATACGAATAATGAAGTTGAATATTATTGTCACGGTGGTATTTTGCAATATGTGTTGAGAAGTATGTTGAAATAGTTTCATCTAATGTTCCCGGATTTTCGCTATGCTCAATCCGGGCTACATTACTTATTTTTCTTAAAAGAGTTAAAATGCTCTTTTTCATTCAACAGATCAGTCGAGTTATATTTAATCCAATTATTCGCAGATGCAATAATGTCCTCTGTTGTCTTTCCATCATGACTAATAATTTGGATATTGGAATTTTTCTTCGCTTTTGAGAGCGAGTCTGATATAAATTTTTCCGTATAATTATGACTTTTTTTATTTGATGATGAGAAAAATGATAAATTATCTTTTATCTTCAAATCACCTATTGGAATTTCGTTAATAATCTTAAAGCCAAAATCAATTTGATCGGATTCTTGACTAACAGAACTAGAAGAACTACAAGAAGCAGAAGCAGATTGTGCTTGGGCGCGCACTGACTTTATTTTCGCACTATCATTTTCTAAAGATACTGGCATAACACCTGATGATGATTTATGTGATAAAACTTTCCCTATTTTATTTAACATGATTTTACCCGTATCCAAATGGAATGAAATCATATTTATCATTAAACTAACTATTGTAAATTTACTCTTACATGCTAGAACGTTATATGAAACTAGTAATTGCTCTTTTTTCTCATCCAAAATATCAAGAAATTCTAATAATGTATCATTTGAATTGAGAGATATAAATTCTTCAAGATCAGATTGTATTTGATCATCAGAGATTTCATTAGCAGATTTATCAAAAATGGTATCTACCATTTTATTCAAAATAACAGATTTATCGTCTTTATAAGCTATATTATTATTTTGAAAATGTTCCTCATTTTTTAATGAATGAGCGAATTCATAATCTAATGATTGTGAGTTAGACGTAATAGCCGAGGAAGATTTATTTGATGTGTATTGCTCTATCTCTTTTAGGATAACCTCATCTTTACCTAAATACCCTGCGATCTTAGGCTTAAGATAATTAATTTTTTTAATAACGCTATCTATTTTATTCTTAGTGCTTCCATTAGAATTAGCAGATAAAGCAATCAACTTATCTTCTGCCGCTTCCAAAATATCAAGCAAGTCAAATAAGTTAGATTTATCATAACTTGAAATTAATCCTACAAAAATCTTTATTCCATCATCTGACATTTCATCAGCATAGTTTCCAAAAACAGTATCCATCATCTTATTAAACTCAACATCACTGTCTTCTTCAGAGTCTTTCTTTTCAATATAGATGTGATTATTGATTCCGAATTCTTGTTCATACGTTGCTGATTTATAGTACTCGTCATTTAATGAAATGCCTGAAGATGACGCGGATATAGCTGATGCAGACTGTTGATAGGACGGAGAGTATGAAATAGCTTGAACAGATTCTTGAAACTGAAAGTGCGCAACCTGCGTAACAGGAGCAGGCTTCACTTTAGGCGCTTCAGATAAATCTAACGTTGGAATATCACTTAATATTTTATGACAGGCTAAAGGATCTTTGCTTGCTGGAATAAATTTTGTATCATCATATGATTGATTATCAGCTACATACTCACCTTCTTTATTGACATGATTGAATAATCTATCACCTGTTGCTTTAATACGTTCTATAGACCATTTTTTTAATTTGATCCAATCAGATTTTGCAACTTCATGATCATTGCCTCCATTAGGAAAACACAAATTCATAATTTGATTCATCTGAGATGCGTTATAACATCTCGCTAAATCAAATTTATGAGCAATTAACACAACATTATAGAGAGTATCTTGCTTTAAATCGCCCGATTTTTCTTTGTGATATTCTAATAACTTTGAGTATTTTTCAATATCTTCGCTGGTCCAATTGGAATCATTTTTCACGTATTTTTTTAAAAATTGTATTGAAGCATCTCTATAACGAAGAGTATCATTTGCATGTGTTAACCAGCTCACTTCACTTTGCCTACCCGTCACATAAAAGGCTAAAACTATTTTTAATTTTTCACGTTCTTCCGAACTAAGCGTATTAAGTACTTCTCTTTCTTCTTTAGTGACTGCGTGCTTAACAAAAAAATCTATAACAGCATCTAAATAAATGATAGTGCGCATGGTATGTGCTAAACCATGATTAGGTCTCTCTACATCCTGATATTTCAAATCACTAGAACACAGATGAGAGTCTTTAAAGGGTTTACTTAAATATTCATCATAAGCAACTTGTACCGCTCTAAGCCATGAGTAATCGCTTGGTTTTCTTAATGAAGGCGTATTAACAAGATGAGCAATTGTAATTCCTGCTTTACTTTCGAAATAATGTTGTTGGCCTGATGCAACTAAGGTTTCAGCTTCATTATCATGTTGAGAATAAGCACGAATAGATTTTCCATGGTTAGACCAAACTAAATATCGTTTTGCTGCAAACAGTGGAGAAGGCGCTACCCTTCCTTTTGCTGAACTCATAAAACCTTCGTTGTAAGCTAAATTCTCAGGTGCATAATTTGCTTTACGCAGAGACCCTAAAAAGTGAAATTCAACGAATTGATTGCATTCTGCTAAAGTCATGATATTTTTTTGCTGCGCAAACTGTGTTATGTCAGAGATGTAATCTCTATCTGCACAGGATTCTATGTTTTTCGATTGTAAAAATAAGTCTTTTGCAGTTTCATATTTTTTTAATAAATTAAATTCATGTTCATTACTTAATTTATTAAGAACATTCGCTATAAGACATGATTTGAAAAATAGATCCGCAACATTATAACTCACTTTTCCAGTACGTAATAAAGTGTTAATACTATCGTACTCATGACCAGTATAAGATTGTAATGCTATGATTTCTGTTTCAGCGAGTTGATTAGATTGATTTAACCTTTGCTCGCTTGCGCTACTAGAGCTGCTGGAACTTACGACCTCATCATTATTTTTGTCTAATCTAAACTGTGTAAGATCTGCTTCGCCTAACAGATAGGTTAGATTAAATTCTTTATCCGCTACATTAACGATGATTTCATTTCTTTGATTAATGTTGAATTGACATCCAACTAAAATAGCATTTTCATAAATATACTGCAGATACTCAGTTGCTTGGTTTTTTTCTAAAGGACCCAGCGTTATAGGTGGGAGAGTCGTAGCAGATTTTTTCAATAAAATTTGAATCTTGCAAATTTCAATCAAACTATAAATTTCAATATGAACATGTCCATATATCCAATTTAATGATGGATGTTTCATATTAATTATTTTATCAATTTCTTCAACACTCAATTTTGCAATAAAAATGGCTAATGCTTCATTTAATCTTGTTTTTGCAAGCGCACGTATTTTTTGATGTAGTTTCTCGGTATTTGAATCATATGACTGCTCCAAGCTAGCGAGTTCAGCTAACTTTGTATAGCTTTCGTTATACTTCAACCCATCCAAGATTTGTATCATTTCTTCTTGAGATGAGGTCTGCTTGAGACCCATTTCTTCTATGTTGATAGGCATGATTTCACCGTGGTTAAATTGAACATCCGCAATCAATTGAGCTATTATTATACACATATTCATCAGAAAGTATACTAATAATGCAGAATATACTTCCTAGCCTGAATTAAATACAGGCCTAATTACGCGTTAATTTTATGTAACTTTTTGATTCTTAAATTCGCACAATTATCGAAAAATAATAATGTATGAACATAGATAATTTAACTTCATGAATCTCTTTAAGTTTATTCAACGAAATTTTTCACTTAAGAATATCTTAAGACTATTTTAAGATTCGATATGCCATGATTGTGTAGAAGGTAGACAATCGTAGGAGGTCGCGTCATGCAATCAACTAATAATATTGTAGCTAACCTTACAGCACAAAAAGTTCAGTCAGAGATGGTAGATGGAGCAGCAGGAGCATTTAAAAATGGGAGTCCATTAATTGCTGCAGGACTAGGGATAAGCGCAGCGGCCATAGCTGGAACACTCTACGCAGCAAATGAATATCATGAACATAAAAAAAATCGTCAACTGCGCGAAATAAAGCAAATAGAAGAACTACGCAGCAAACGGATAAAAATGCCATCGTCAACGAATCAAGAACCCCCACTTTGTGTCATTTTTCAATTTGATAAAGAAAATCCTAATTTAGCGAAATCATCTGGTGCTAGCAAACAAGAGCTAGTAACCTTAGTTTCAGCGAGACCCACTATAGATATAGCATTAAGCACTTACTCTGATTGCATAATGGCAGCCATGCAGCAACTTTATGCATTTTATTTAGCACGATTTGAAAGAAAAAATTATTTCAGAAGAGGCACAGAAGAAGATATCACCTCAGCTGTTCTTAGATATTTAATTAGAATGCTACATGATCATGGCAAAAAATTCGAAGGTTATGAAAGATCAATTTCTATTATAAAAGGCATACGTGGATTCATAAATGATTTTTGTCGTCTGCATGGCGAGAACACTGAAAGACATGCAAGACTACAGCCTGTCTGCAATAAATTATCCGATGCTATTGATGAACTTACGAAACATAATGAAAAACTTTCTTTAGATGAATTAATTGGTGAAGCATGGCCTGATTGCGAAGAAGTCACTCGCAACATGATGATTACATACACTAAGCTTATTACACCCATAGAAGATTGGATTTATATCGAAAGATCATGGGATCCTTTATATATTTGTAAAGGTATCATTCAACCCGAATTTGCAGATGGTCATTGGGGAACTCACAGGAATGCTGTTTTCTTATTAGATTCTATCTTTTCAGATAATCTAAAAAAATTAGCCCTTAATTTTTATAGCGCGAAAATCAATGATAATTTACTTGTAGAATCTCTAGAGAAAAGGGGTGGATATGAATTAAAATTAAAAGACTTCACAGATAATGAACAAAGTGAATTAAATTCAATTTTGAAAAATAAGTGTCATAACTTTATTTCACTCACCTCACAACTCAAAAAACCTTACTCAGCCAATGCTGATCTAGTACCTATTGAAAGTAAAACAATGTTAAAAAGTAGAACCGCACTACTGATTAATTACAGTGACGTAATAAATCAAATGATTTCGTGTATAAAACTCTTTTTTAGATTATCAAAGTATGCAAAAGCCATGGGGGAATTGTTTGTTTCTAACCCTAACAATGGAAAATTTATTTTTGATGTATTACTTTCATTGGGAAAACTAGTCACCGCAAATATTAATGCACTCGAAACAGAATTCATAAAAATTGAAATGGGATATAAAAATGCATCTCTAGGCTCTGAACAACGTGACTTATTAGATGAAATAAAAGCGAACTTCACAACTGCAAAACATCAGTTATCTCTCTCTATCGATAGAATAATGAAACATAGAGACATTATAAATTATAATAGAATTAAAGCAGAAATTCATTTGGATGATCATGCATTACTAAAGGTTGCTCATAATATTGCGTTAATGCATGGGATACCTCATTCCCATAATACAAAAGATAATACAGCACACGTTACAAAAAATAGTTCCCCTCCCATAAATAATGAAAATGATTCAGACACATCACCGCAATCTAATGATTCACATCCAGAAGATGAATGCCAAGAAGAAAAACATCAATCACCACAAAGAAATAGCAATCTTGATGCTGAAAATGAAGAAAAGCAATCTGAAGTGCCACTAAATACCATGCCAACTACCCCTCTAGTAGAGGAACATTTAGATGATATAAAAACACCTATTAACTTAAAAGATATAGATGGTAAAATTCATAGCGTACAAAATAAATTATTGCGCTTCCCTACCGATAATATCAGAGCCCCTTATAATTTAATATTACATGAATTAATGATATTAAGAGATAAAGCTGAGCAATTACAAAAGACTCTCACTTCGACCAGTCAAAAAAAAGCTAACAGAGTAAAAATACTAACTTATAATGTTACTAACTGTATACTGACATTATTAACGAGTGATTATCCTCGATTAGAAGTGATGAAAAACATATCGAGAAATCTTCGAAGTAAAGATAATGAATTATTAGATAAGCACCGCACAACTTATGGAAGATTTTTTAAATTCAAAACGGATTCACGTAAAAAACTAGATAACCTTGAAAAAGCAGTCACAGAGATCGTCAGAACAGAATTCCGATCATAATACTCTGTATTTTAATGATTTTTTTAAAATACGCCCTACTTGTTCGGCCTAAGATATCGTCACAATAAGGTAATAGTGTTGCTATCCTATAGGGTCTATAGGGCTATACTAATACTATCTTAAGATTTCTGACTTATAATAACGCTAAGCTATTCATGTAAGTACTAAGTTATTTACGTAGATCATGAGTAACTACATGAAAAATAGAGTCTATTCTTGGGATTAATGAAATGTTACTAACTATACTAGAATTGAAAAGTGCTTTTCCACAAAGTAATGAACTCCCTGAGTATTATCAGCATTTATTCAATGCTGAGGCGCTATTTAATCATCCTACATTTACAACTAAAGAATTTGAGCTAGCACTTGAGCAAATTAAATTAGCTGAAAACAAATTAAACCAAGCTTTAACTGAAAAAGACAAATCCTTCTATTACTTTCTTAATAGTTACGCATTATATTTAACGGCCTGGATAGATAATGATAAGGAAGATATCTATAGTGATGTACTTGAGCATGCATTGACATTGAATCCAGATTTAAATAACGCCGCAAAAAGACTCAGACATTGCTTTGACATCTTTGAATATGTAGCTCAACAAGATGAAAGCTATGCTGAGGAAAATAATATAGACAGCGATCTTGAAGACGAATATTTCCATCAAATGTTACCATCTTATATAGATTGCACCACAAATATAATAAATGCATTTTATAAAATAATTGAGAATGACTACTATTTTACAAGTGAAGTTTTATCAGTTATTGGCCAATACCTTGAAAGCCTTGATGAAAATAATGTTTTCATAGAAAAATCAAAACTACATATGATTTTATCCAAGATTGAAGAAATATTAAATGAAATAGCTACTGAAAACAAAGCCATTATCAGAGATAGAATAAATCATGATAATATTAATTTGCATTTTTATATTTCTCTTTCTAAAGCACAAGACCAAATTCATGAAAATAATTTTCTTGAAGCTGATGATATACTCAAACAATGCCATGAATATACGAATAAAAACGATGTAGATAATTTTTTAAAAATTTATGTCCTAACCTGTAGAGCGTATATACATAAGTCCTTAAGTATACTCGTACCCAATAAATATAAAAATCGCGAATTCACCTCAAAAAAACTATTCGAATCAGCATATGCATTATGTAGAAACTCAGAAGATAAACAATTTGTAGAAGAAAAAGAAAATATTTTTGACTACATTCTGTATGTCTCGCAGGAAATACCTGACAATAGCAACACTCAGTTATACCTCAAGCATTTATTTTCATTGAGTCATGATATTTATAATGCTGAAAAGCTTTATTCTATAGATAATCCTGATATTACAGATAAAGACAACCAACTCATTATACTGAATAGCAGATCATTTTATTATCAACAATCCATCAAAAAAAACTATGATCATTTAGTCCATTTTAATCTCTCATCTATAGACAGACTATTGGGAAATGAAGATTCATTTATGTTATATTTTCTGAATTTTATTGTTAGCTTACAGTTCATCAATAAAATTCCTGAAGATTACAAAAATTACAGCCATAAATCAGATGTGATTAATAGAAATATTAAGTTCTTCTTAACACTCTGCAATAAAAGAAAAATATTCACTCCAAGACTAGAAAAAATAGTTGGTCATTTAATCCAAAATAAGAAATTAGATCATGCTACTTTTTATGATGTAGCTAATGAGTTTTCAAAAGATGGGCATACAGTTGCTGCGACATTTTTCATGACTGTGGGTTTACTTTTAGAGGGAATCTGCGATAGCAATACCATACAGAGTGAAAATTATATCACTGAAATGCAAACTCGATTCTTAAAAGAGAGATTATGGGATGAAAGTCTATACCTACACTTATACCTTGCGCCCATCTATTTAGATTTATTAGTTTATTCTCATATACAAATGAATAATGAGGCTATAGATCTCGATAAGGAATTCAAAAAAGTTATACCCAATATAACCCATCAAGGATATAAATTTCTCACTGAGGTTAAGGCAAAACAATGTGAAGATAAAATTCTCTCAATTTTCAATTCGCCTGACAAGTTAAGTCTAAGAAACTGTGCAAATTTCAGAGCTATTTTAGAATTAACATTTGTCAGCAAGCTAATCTATCGTATGGCTGCTATCTTAGAACAAGATATTAATCTCTTCAAAATAGAATTAATAAAACTAAACGCGACTTTTCCGAAATGGAAATCAGCAGC
This sequence comes from Gammaproteobacteria bacterium, assembly GCA_031291255.1. Classification (GTDB taxonomy): domain Bacteria; phylum Pseudomonadota; class Gammaproteobacteria; order DSM-16500; family DSM-16500; genus UBA5158. The sequence continues at coordinate 15,083 of JARLJN010000033.1, read as the reverse complement.
TAACGCATTTTTTGAAAACCTAATGCCTAAGTCAGCTGAGCCACTCTTAGCAAACGCAGCTACATCTTCGTCCCCTGCTCAAGAAAATAAAGAAGAAACAGTGAGCCCAGTTAAGAAAAAAGCGCGCGCTAAAAAATCAAAGAAAATTATTCAATCCACAGTATTTCCACAACATATACGACATGCAGCTACACAAAGCATGTCAAAAAATATGTTGGATAACAAAATCCCTGAACATATTGTGGATTTAGTGACTGAGCAAGTTGACAAGCAATCCACTCAGCAAACCAGTCCTGTTAACGATGAAGTGATGAAGAAGGAAAGGAAAAAGAAAACAACCTCACGCAGACAAGCCACACAACAATACACTAGCGCATCATCTATTCCTGCACCCATTATCACTCAAGAAAAAAATGTCAGTAGTGATGAAGAAGAACCTATAATTGCACCTTCAATTTTACAACCCTCTGCTGTTGTTGAACCAAGTGTAGATGCAAGCAGCATGTGTATCGCTCCAAAACTCTCCCCATTAAAACACATTCCTATGCTACTCATTATAATACCAGCACCAATACAATCATTTATTAAATTATTAAAATCCATAGGTAGCAAAAGGACAGCGCTAGTGGGTGGTTATGTGAGGGATCAACTACTCAAAAAAGATTTGGGTAAAGAAAATCAAGATTATGACGTAGTCACAGACCTACCTATTGCAATAATCAAACAAAAACTTCCAGAGTTATTTGTTAAAACTTCTTTTAGTGATGATTATCACAATATTAATTATGCGGGCATAGAGATAGATTTGAAATTTAGCTCACACCTTTCATTTAAAGAACTGAACGACCTTGAAGCCTATCAATATGATGCAAGATCCCGTGATTTCACCTGTAATATTTTATATGCTAATGAAGATGGATTTGTCTTTGATCCTCTCGATAAGGGAATAGAAGGACTCAAAGAGTCTTATTTAATTTCTGTAAATGATATGAAGGTATCTTTTCTTGGTGACCCTATTCGAATGTTTAGAGCAATTTATTCTACTAACAAACGTGGGCTTGAGTTTAGTGATGAGATGAAACACATACTGCCAGAGTGCATAGAACTATCTGAAGAATATCTGGCAAATCCATCTAATTCTGGAAAAATCAATTCGTTGATGGTTAAACTTTTATGTCCCATCAAAATTAAGTATGACAATCATGTAGCTATTTATGCTAATGATATTGCATCAATTAATTTTAAGCAGCTGGAAGAATTTGGATTTATTAAACGATTATTTCCTAAGCTCGATTTAATTTTTCAAAAAAATACTCAATTCAAAGATTGGATCATTAAAGAGCTAACCAATCAGAAAGACACATTAAACCTTAATTATATCTACGCTATGTTTATACTAGGATCCATGCTAGTTAAGCAAGCTCATAACGAAAACATAGTATTCAACGATGAAGTTGTACTAAAAGAAATTATATCTGTGACACCGCTTTTAAAGAAAAACTTTGAATCTTGGAACTTTACAGGTTTAGTTCTTGCTGCTATTAATGCTTGGCTACACTACAAAAATCCTAATCTTGACTCCGCTAGCTCATCCTATCACCATTCAAGCAGTATGTTCTTTGGTAGAAATGCCACACCTAAACAGCACTCTCAATCAGCACCGCCTTCTTTTACGAGCCCATCTCCTAATGATATGCCTAACATGTAAAAACATGTGTTCACGCTAACGGGTGGTCATTATTAATACTGCCTTAAGGTTGCTGGTATATAATACACCAACAGATAAGTGAAGATTCTTATAATAAATCAGTCACTTAACCTAAACATAATGATTTCTACTCTCACAGGTATTTAACATGTTGCATAACATATTTAAATTAAAAGATGTATTTCCTGGAAGTAATCAGCTTCCGGAATTCTATGATCATTTATTAAAGGTTGAGATGTCATTTAATCATAGCCCCTTCACTATTGAAAATTTTGAAGAAGCCTGCACGCAACTTGCATTAGCACAAGCAACATTACACCAAGCATTAAGTGAGAAAGATAAATTCTTCTATCAACTTTTAAGATTTTTATCCTTATTTATCAATTCTTTTTTAGATAAAAAAAATATTTTTGAACTGAAAGATTGTAAAAATGCAATTGATTCTTCTTTAATTCAATATCCAGAATTAAAAAACACAATACATTCATTTAGGCATTTTCTTGAGATTTTTGAAACCCTACTCAAATTAGACGACGGTGAGACGAAACCTGATGATGTGAAAAATTATTTAAAAGTCATACTCACTATGTATTTTGAAATGTCAGGAAATATACTAGGCGCGATTAATAAAATATCTAATAGTGACTACGATATCACCAATGAAGTATTAAGCTTAAGTTTACTTTATCTTGCAAATGTTAATGACGACAATGTATTCATAAGTCCATCTATCGCAACTAATCAAATGCAACAGATTAATTTATTATTAAATGCTGATGGCATTGAAGAAAGAAATGCGCTGGTATCAGAATTAATAATCAATAATAAATCACAAATACTCAGTAATATGATAGTCGCAGGGACATTAAAAGTGAATGATTGTGATTTGCTTGAGGCTGAAAAAGCTTATAAGCAATGCTGTAAATATGCAAAAGAAAACACTGTAGATAACCGTTTAAAAATACAAGCCTTTTCATTGCTTGGGCACGTTCATTTGATGTTATTTTTAATTAATCCTGATCAATTCAAAACTTATAAAATCACATCAAAACATTTTTTTGATGAAGCGTCAAATTCATGTCAAACTGATGAAGAACTTGAAGAAGTATTAAAAAAAATGCAATATTTTGAGACTTTCAGATTAGTCCTCGAAGGGATTCTAGGAGACAGAAAATCCAAGCAATATTTAATCGATGCAATTAGCTTCAATCACATTATCTTCAAAGCTCAAGAACTCTATTCGCTTGATGATGGTGATGAAAAATCTGAAAATATGAATGAAGATAACAAATCAACTTTGTCGATAATAAAATCCTTTTTCAATAAAGTATTAACTATAAGAAACACTGATGATAAATTATATTTTAAAATGACAGAGCAAGATCATTTGATACGATTTCATCTCTCATCTATAGACAGACTACTGGGTAATTCTGACACATTCATATCAAATTTTTTAAAATTCATTACCAACTTACAGTTTGTTAATAAAAATCCCAGTGAATATAAATCTTATAGTCATCATGATGAAGTATTATTTCAAAACCTGAAATATTTCTTATCTATCTGTTTTGAAAGAAAGATTTTCAATTCTGAGACAGCAGAAAGAATAGACTCATTAATAGAAGAAGATAACATAACAAATCATACTGATCTTTATATTTTAGCTCGTGAGTTTTCAGAAAAAGGTTATACTACCGCTGCAACTGTTTTCATGAATATAGGCTTACTCTTCGAAGGTATTACCTCTGAAAAAACTAAACTTAAAAAAGAATATATTACTGCTATCCAAACTGAATCTTTAAAAGATAAATTATGGGATGCAAGTATATACAAAGAATTATATCTCGCTCCAACTTATCTCAATTTATTAATCCGTTCAAACAACTATTCAGAAAAAAATGGTATAGACCTTAATGAAAGATTTAAAAAAGTCGTACGTAACATTACACATCAAAAATATAAACTCTTTACTGAAACACAAGCAAATAATTGTGAAAAGATAATTCTCGCTATTCTTACTTCACCTGATGACTTGATAAGCCTAGAAAACGGTGCAGATTACAAAGCTATCTTAGAGACATTATTTGTCACCAAACTAGTGAATCACATGGCTCAACTTATAAAAGATGATCATAATCATTTTGTCGAACTCAAAAATCAATTCGATAATATCTTTCCTCAATGGAAATCCACCGCTGATGCGCTTTTTGATAATCTAATGCCAAAAGCATCTGATCAGGTATTATATCAAGCTGCATCTTCTTCACCTGCTCAAGTAAATAAAGAAGAATCAGCAAACCCTATTAAGAAAAAAGCCAGAACTAAAAAAGCAAAACAAATAAATCAAACTCTTATCTATCAACATCGAAAACATCAATCACCCAGTGCAAGCATGTCAAAAAATATTGAAGACAACAAAGTACCTGAACATATTGCCGCATTCATTGAAGAGCAAATTAATAAAAGTGAAAATAATAAAAGTAAAAAGCAACCTGTTGTTCAAATAAATCAAGATAACGATACAGTGAAGAAAACAGTTAAACATTCCCGCAGACTAGCCATACAACAAGCTAACATCAGCGCCTTTTCTGCACCAGTTAAACCCTTAGGCATTCAAGTTGAAAACAGCATTGATGATGAAGAAGTGAAAACGATCACTCCTGCCAATATTCAATTACCCGTTACTGTTACTCCAAATAATGCAACACATCAAACTTACATCAGTACGTCTTCCCTCCCTGCAATACCAGTGAGCATTAAAGAAGAAAATTCAGGCGATGAAGATGATGATACAATGATTGCTTCTTTATCAATACAATCAACCTCTGCAGTGAATTCAAATGAAGCTGCAAGCTGTATGAGCAGCTCACCAAAATCCATCACTTTAATACCTGTTGAAAATACAACTATTGCGGTACCTGCAGCAATAAAATCTTTTATAAAATTACTAAAAGAAACGATGGGCAGTAAACGGACTGCTCTTGTGGGTGGTTATATCAGAGATCAACTACGCACAAATAAAATAGACGAATCAGATAAAGATTATGACATCGTGACAGACATACCTATTGCAATAATCAAACAAAAATTCCCTGAGCTATTTGCTAAAAGGTCTTTCAGTGATGATTATCACAATATCAATTATCTAGGTATGGACATAGATTTGAAATTTAGCTCACACCTTTCATATAAAGAACTTAGCGACCTTGATGCTTATCGACAGGATGCAAGATCCCGTGATTTCACTTGCAATGCTTTATATGCAGATGAAAATGGATGTGTATATGATCCATTAGATGTAGGCATGAATGGACTCAAGCTACCTTATCTCATTACTGTGAATGATGTGATTACGTCATTTCTTGAAGATCCCATTAAAATGTTTAGGGCAATTAATTCGACGATTAAAGGAAAACTTGAGTTTAGCACTGATATGGAGCAGGCTCTTCGTGAGTGCGTAGAATTATCAACAGACTATTTTTCTGATCGTGATAATTTAGGTAAAATTAATTCGTTGATGCATAAACTTTTGTGTCAAAGCAAAGGTAATGCAAAAAACAATTTTGAAAAGCTTGTAGAGTATGGATTTATTAAAAAATTATTTCCTGACATGCACTTAATTTTACAAACAAATAGCAAATTTAAAGAGTGGGTTCTTTTTAAGTTAAATCATCAACCCGATAAGCCATCGCTCAATTTTTATTACGCCATGTTTATTCTGGGATCAAAATTGCTCATAGAAAACAGCAATCAAAACATAGTATGCGATTACAGCTTTATAAAACATAAAATCATAAATAGCTCTCCTCTTCTAAAGAAAAATTTTGAAACGAGAAGAGACGAAAATGTAAATGATTTAATTATTAAATCTACAAGTGATTGGATTATGTTTATAAATCCGAATATGGATTATGCTGCCTCTTCATTCATGTATTCAGATGGAAGCAGTTCGTCATCCGTTTATTCAGCAAGAAACACGCCATCACCTTATACACCATTTTTTCATTCTAGAAGCAGTACACCCTCATCTTATTCAGGAAACACATTTTTTGCTGGAAACTATCATATGCCCACGCCTATGAGACACTCCGCATCTGCACCGCCCGCTGCATCTATGAATAGTCCGTATCCACCATTAGAATTGGGTACACCTCTCCCAAAATTCGGATACCCTAACAATCGTAGAGGGGAATAGTTGTAGCCCGGACAAAGCGCAGCGTGTCCGGGAATGTATGAGCCCAATATCGCGGATACGGTACCATACAAAACCTACTCATGCTTCCAAACCGTACCTTCTGCATTATCTTCTAAGACAATTTTCATTTCCGTTAACTGAGCACGTATACGGTCTGCTTCAGCCCAAAGCTTAGCAGCTCGTGCTTCATTACGCGCAACAATGAGAGCATTCACTTTTTCGACATCTACATCAGAATTTTTCTTTTCATTCATTAAGAAATCATGCGGATCATCTTGCAATATACCCAATACCTTGCCGAGTTTTTTTAATAATGCCGCATGCATAGAAGCAAGCGCCAAATCACTTGCACGTAAACGTTGCACTTCATGCGCCAAGTCAAACAAAACTGAAAATGCGATAGGCGTATTAAAATCATCATCCATAGCATTAACAAATTTTTCTTCGTATGCGCTATCAACTAATGCTTCCGCACTAGGCATGTCACGCAAGGCAGTGTAAAAACGTTCTAATGCATTACGAGACTGAATGATAGTTTCATCTGCATACTGCAACTGACTGCGGTAATGACTAGTCATTAAAAAATACCGCAAGACTTCTGGCGCGTGATTTTCTAAACAATCTCGTATTGTGAAGAAATTTCCGAGTGACTTAGACATTTTTTCTTTTGCAACTTGTAAAAAGCCAGCATGCATCCACAAGTTTACAAATTTTTCTTGTGTAGCAGCTTCAGCTTCCGCAAGTTCATTTTCATGATGCGGAAATATTAAATCCTTACCTCCACCGTGTATATCAAAAGTATTACCTAACATACTAGTAGACATAGCAGCGCATTCTATATGCCAGCCTGGCCTGCCTGCACCCCAAGGTGATTCCCATTGTGGCTCGTTAGGTTTTGCTAATTTCCATAATACAAAATCTAATGGATCTTGTTTTACGTCATTTATTTCAACACGCGCACCACTTTCTAATTGATCTATGTTTCTATGTGCTAAACAACCATAATTCTCAAAATCACGCACACTAAAATACACATCACCATTGCTGGCGATATAGGCTTTTTTATTTTCCAATAATTTGTCTACCATGGAAATCATTTGCGGAATAAATTCAGTCGCCGTGGGTTCATGATGAGGTTTAGTCATGCCCAATGCGGCAAAATCTTCATGCATAGCTGTCGTGTATCGCTTAACTAATTCATGAAAATCTTCTTTATTTTCATTTGCACGTTTAATAATTTTATCATCTATGTCTGTGATATTACGCACGTATGTCACATCATACCCACGCCATTGCAAATAACGAATCGCCACATCAAATGCAGTATAAGTACGCGCATGCCCTAAATGACAATAGTCATATACGGTGACACCACAAACATATAATTTCACTTTTCCTGTTTGTATTGGTTTAAATACTTCTTTTTTACGCGTCAAACTATTATAAATCTTCAACATTAATTAGCCCTCACAATTTCCAGAGCTTGCTCAAATCGCTTTTGCATTCTATCTTTACCTAATAAATTGACTATCTGAGGCAATTCAGGACCATGTTGCTGACCTGTCAATGCAATACGCACTGGCATAAATAAATTTTTACCTGACACATTCAGTTTTTGCTTCACATCATTCAAAATAGTTTTTATATCCGTACCGTGTTGAGCAACAGCTTCTAATAGTGTTTTAAAAAATGCTTCATCCGCAGTTTTTAATAAATTTATTTTTTCTTCATCCAGGTCTAGTTTCGGCGAAAATAAAATAGTTACCCACTCACTGGCTTCACTCGGGAAGCAAATATTTGGACGAACAACGTCAATAAACGCATCTTGTAAATCAGCAGGGACTTTATTTTTTATTTCATCTCCTAGCCATGGCCAAACATCTTTGATGTCCATCGCCATGACGGCTTCTTTTTGCCAATGCAATAATTGGTTTCTATCAAACCGCGCTGATGAACGGCTCAATTTTTCTAAATGAAAATCATTTGCAAGTTCTTCAAAACTCATTAATTTATTTTGTTCGTAAGTATGACTAAGGCGTGATAAATAATTCAAAATCGCTTTAGGCAAATATCCTTCGTTATGCAAATCGTGCAAGCTAAAGCTTTCTCCACGCTTTGATAATTTCGCACCATCATCACTGGTGATCAATGATAAATGTCCGTATTTTGGTGTGTGTAAGTTTAAAGACTCTAAAATCATTAACTGACGCGGGGTATTCGCAAGATGATCTTCACCACGCAAGACCTGTGTCACACCCATCAAGGAATCATCAATCGCATTACAAAACATAAAGGATGCTGTGCCTTCTGCACGACGAATAATAAAATCGCCTATATCATCGCTATTAAAATGCTGAGCACCTTTGACAGCATCCACAAAATCAATGGATTTTTTTAATGGCACATGAAAACGTAATGCGGGTTTTTTTCCTTCTGCAATTTTAGCGGCAACGTCTTCTTTCGTTAATTTAAAGCATGTACCAGGATAACGTGGTGGTTGTCCGCGTGATAATTGTAATTTTCTATTTAATGCTAATTCATGATCGCTGCAAAAGCAGGGATAAGCCAAACCTAGCTGTTCTAATTTATCATAATACTTTGCATAAATTTCGTGACGTTGAGATTGAAAATACGGTGCATGAGGACCGCCTACGCCAGGCCCTTCTTGCCAATGTATACCTAACCATTGCAAATCTGTTTGCAAAATATCTGAAAATTTTTCGTCTGAACGCACAACATCTGTGTCTTCTATACGAAGAATAAACTGCCCATTCATTTTTTTTGCATATAGCACACTGAATAATGCAGCGCGTACATTACCTAAATGCAACATACCGGTAGGGCTGGGTGAAAATCGTGTTCTTATCATAATCTGGCTTCCATCATTAATCGTTTCATTTCTCGCACTGCATGTTCTAACCCAGTAAAAATAGCTCTGGCTACAATGGCGTGACCTATATTTAATTCATTCATCTGAGGAATGCGCGCAATGGCTTGTACATTTTGATAATGCAATCCATGTCCTGCATTCACAACGAGTCCAGCATTTGCTGCATAGTCTGTTGCAATCACTATACGTTTCAATTCTGCTTCTGCTTCTAATTTTGTTTTTGCATCGGCATATTTACCCGTGTGTATTTCTATAGTCGGAGCGCCACAACGTAATGTTGCATCAATTTGTTCGAGATCAGGATCTATAAATAAAGAAACATCTGCGCCCGATGCTGCTAATCGTTGACATGCATCACGTATATAAGCTTCTTGTGCAAGCACATCCAAACCACCTTCGGTAGTTAATTCTTCGCGCTTTTCTGGTACTAAACAACAATGCGGCGGTTTAATTTTTTCTGCGAAGGTTAACATATATTCTGTCACACCCATTTCTAAATTCAGACGGGTCAACAGTGTCGCTTTAATGAGTTCTACATCACGTTCTTGTATGTGGCGGCGGTCTTCCCTAGGATGCACAGTAATTCCATCAGCCCCGCCCAACTCGGCTGCATACACAGCTTCAACTGGATCAGGATAACGTGTCATACGCGCTTGACGCAGTGTAGCAACATGATCAACATTGACGCCAAGAAAAATGTTTTTATTCATCTGATGATACCTTTACTTTACGCATAAATAATTGCCTACTGTATAAACGTGATTGCCCCAATAATGGAGCTAATGCTAAACGCATTAAACGCTTTGCATCTCGTAAACAAATTTCATCTTCTAATTCTTCACGCGCTAATGCTAATAAACTTTTTCCTGAAAAACTTGTCGCTATGTGACTAGACTCAGAAGCCAGCTCAAATCCATGTTCAGGAAGAAAGTGATAATCATTTTCAGCTTCCAAAGGTTTTTGAGAGCTCACCTCACAATCCAATCTCAAACCATAACCCACTTCTTCCAACAGCTTTTTTTCAAATAAACGCAGCCTTTTTTCCTCAACTTTAGCGCCTTGCAATTCTAACAGCGTACCTTGATAAATGGTATAAAGCTGAGGGTAAGGATCATGTTTGTGCAACACACGCATCAATAACTCGTTGAGGTATAAACCGCTTAATAAACACTCACCTATTAATCGAGTCGGGTAACCGTTGGGCTCTACAGTCAATAAGGTTCCAAGGTCACCCTTACCCTGCCAAGACACTAATAATGGCAAGAAAGGCTGTAAAATAGGCCTCAAACGGGATTTGTTTTGTCTCACCCCACGTGCAACTAAGGAGATACGGCCATGATCTAGGGTCAACAAATCCAACAAAACACTGGTTTCCCGGTAAGGTCTAAGATGCAGAACAAAGGCTGGCTGAAGGGAAATGCGCATGGCTAATTACATCAGTTAAGAGGTAATCATCATAACATGAAAAAGGAATTGGCAAAATCTTAGGGATACACACCTCGCGGACACGGCGCAAAACGCCTTTGTCCACGCTACGAAAAGTGAACAAATGCTCGATATATTTTTGTAGCCCGGACAAAGCGCAGCGTGTCCGGGAATGACTCCGAATACAAAGCGCTATTCAAAACCCATATCACGAAAATCTTTTTCGTTCTCAGTCCAATTTTCTTTGACCTTAACCCACAAACGTAAAAACACTTTTTGATTCAACAAAACTTCCATTTCTTTACGAGCTTGCGTACCAATTTTTTTGAGCAACTCACCTTTCTTGCCTATGACTATTGCTTTTTGGCCTTCACGCTCTACCCAAATAATCGCGCTCACTTCAATTAACTTTTCACCCGCTACATAATTTTCAATTTCCACCATGCTGCTATATGGCACTTCTTGATCGGTAGCAAAAATTAATTTTTCACGAATAATTTCGGCTAGTTGAAAGTTCAATGACTTGTCAGTCACTTGATCTTCAGGAAAAAGAAAAGGTCCTTCGGGTAAAAATTTCTTTAATAAATCTTCTAGCAAAGACACGTTATCCGCATTTTTTGCAGAGAGCGGCACTATATCGGTAAATGAAAATTTAGCCGTTAGTTTTTCCATCAAAGGTAATACTTGCGATTTATCTTTCAGTGCATCAATTTTATTAATGACTAAAATAACTGGCACTTTTACATCTTGTAATTTATCAAGCACACTTTGATCGTCTTTATCCCAACGTGTCGCTTCTATCATAAACACGATGACATCAGCATCACCTATAGATGAACTCGCTAAACGATTCATGTATTTATTCATCGCGCGCTTTTCAGCATCATGCAAACCCGGTGTGTCTATATAAACAAACTGAGCATCATCTACTGTTTTAATTCCTATTAATTGACCGCGTGTTGTTTGTGGCTTAGGAGACGTGATACTGACTTTTTTTCCTAAGATACAATTCAACAAAGTCGATTTACCTACATTAGGACGACCGACTATCGCGATATAACCACAACGTGTTGCTTCATTCATTTTCTAATATTTCCTAACATGATTTCTGCTGCATCTTGTTCAGCGCGGCGCCGGCTAGTCCCTTTGCCTATGGATTTTTCTTTAATGCCAGACACTGTACAGCTGACGATAAAAATTTGGTTATGCGCCTCACCTTCTATGTTTTCAACTATATAAATAGGAAGTGATTTACGCATGGCTTGTAAACGTTCTTGTAATAAAGTTTTAGGATCTTTATGGCTGGCTGCATTCGATAAATTCTGCAGTAATGGCTCGTACCATTCCATCACGCAATTTTTTGTTTTTTCAAATCCGCCATCGAGATACATAGCGCCTATAATCGCTTCCATACCACATGACAAAATCGATGAGCGCTCACTGCCGCCACTCTTCAATTCACCAGGCCCTAAATAAAGGTATTTTCCTAATGTAAATTCTCGCGCCAACATCGCTAAGGTTTCTCGATTTATCAAGGTAGCACGCCAGCGGCTTAATTCACCTTCAGGAGAATCAGGGAACTGATGGTACAACGCTTCAGCAATGACGAAATTAACAATAGAATCACCTAAAAATTCTAATCGTTCATTATTCACTTCATGACTACTGCGATGCGTTAAAGCCATTTTTAACAATGCTTCATTATTAAAATGATAATTTAATTTATTTGTTAATTCTTCACTCATACTTGCCCTTGTCTTGCCTTGGGGTCAGGCCTGCATTGTGCGTTATGATGAAATTTAAGTTACGGACTACATAAAAATTACCATAACGCACAATGCAGGCCTGACCCCAAGATCCATGCTTGATTAATGAATTTTAGTTCCAATACGATTCCATCGAATTCTATCTGTATCTGAATTCCAGCTCATCCATACACCCATTGCTTTTCCTATAATATTTGCTTCAGGTACAAAACCCCAAAAACGACTATCTGCACTATCGTCACGATTATCACCCATAGCAAAATACATGCCAGGCGGAACGACTACATCATCAAAATCATCTTTTTCTTGATCTTTGTTTTGATAGATAACATGCTTCACACCTAATAAATTTTCTTCTTTCAACACAGCATCATGTTTATTCCCTTGCTCATCCACGCGCACTAGATTTTCTTTCAACTCTTGTGGAATTTTTTCACCATTCACATATAAAACTTTATCTATATATTTAAGATGATCACCCGGCAGACCAATCACACGTTTAATAAAATCTATGCTGGGTTTAGGCGGATAACGAAATACAAATATATCACCGCGTTTAGGTTCACCTATTTCCATAATTTTATTGTGTAGTACAGGCAGTCTAAGACCGTAAGCAAATTTGTTTACTAATACAAAATCACCTACCAATAATGTGGGCTCTAACGAGCTGGAAGGTATGCGAAAAGGTTCGAATAAAAATGATCTTAAGAAAAATACGATTAATAATATAGGAAAAAATGATCTAGCATATTCAATAATAACAGGCATTTTAGGTGAACGACGTTTTTTAGCAAAAAACAAAACATCCAACAAGTAAATAATGCCGCTGATTAAAACTGCGTAAAATAATATTAGTTCAAAATTGAAATTCATTTTTTGTTTCTCTTATTTATATTTTATAAAACGTAGTCCGGATTGAGCTCTGCGATAATCCGGGGAACCCTTCGCTCAAGCACGTGCCACGTCAAGACCCTCATCCGCCCTACGGGCACCTTCTCCCACCGCAAAAAGCGCGGCAGGAGAAGGGATGCTTATTTCTTATCGACTTTCAAAACAGCCAGAAAAGCTTCTTGTGGAATTTCTACATTCCCTACTTGCTTCATTCTTTTCTTGCCTTCTTTTTGTTTTTCTAATAATTTTCGTTTACGTGAAATGTCACCACCATAGCATTTAGCAATTACGTTTTTCCGTAATGCTTTAACAGTAGAGCGCGCAATCACTTGAGCACCTATTGCAGCTTGTATTGCAACATCAAACATTTGACGAGGTATCAACTCACGCATTTTTTCAACGATCAATCTGCCTTTATAAACTGCTTGATCATGATGAACAATTAATGCTAACGCATCGACTTTATCACCATTAATCAACAAATCTAATTTAACTAAATGCGCAGCTTGAAAATAAGCAAATGCATAATCGAGAGAAGCATAACCACGACTTACTGATTTTAATCTATCAAAAAAATCCAGCACCACTTCATTCATAGGTATTTCATAGGTTAAAGAAACTTGATTACCCAGATATAAAAGATTTTTTTGTATGCCGCGTTTTTCTATGCACAAAGTAATCACGTTACCTAAATATTGCTGCGGTACTAATATATTCGCTTTAACTATAGGCTCACGAATTTCACTGATTTGATTGACTATGGGCAACTTGGATGGATTGTCTATATATAAAGTTTCACCCTTGGTTGTAATCACTTCATAAATAACTGTAGGCGCTGTGGTTATCAAATTTAAATTGTATTCACGTTCTAAACGCTCTTGCACAATTTCCATATGCAACATGCCTAAGAAGCCACATCGAAAACCAAAGCCTAATGCTTCAGAGGATTCAGGCTCAAAAAATAATGCAGCATCGTTCAAACATAATTTTGATAACGCATCACGAAACGCAGGAAAATCATCAGAGGACACAGGAAACAATCCTGCATACACTTGAGGTTGAACTTTTTTAAATCCAGGCAGCATTTCAGTTGCAGGCTTGCTAGTGTGCGTCAAAGTATCACCTACAGGCGCACCATTAATTTCTTTAATGCCAGCAACAACGTAACCCACTTCGCCCGCGCGTAAAATCCCCGTAGGAAAACGTTTAGGTGTAAAAATACCGATGCCGCCGACTTCATGATTTCTGCCCGTAGACATAACTTGCATTTTTTCGCCGACTTTTAAGGTGCCGTTTTTCACACGCACCAAAGAAACCACGCCCAGATAACTGTCAAACCATGAATCAATAATCAATGCTTGCAAAGGTGCATCTGGATCGCCCACTGGGGCAGGAATTTCAGCAATCAGGCGTTCTAATAATTCTTGTATTCCTATGCCTTGTTTAGCGCTGACGCGTACGGCATTTTTGGCTTCTAAGCCTATAATTTCTTCGATTTCATTGATTACACGATCAGGATCAGCTTGAGGTAAGTCAATTTTGTTGAGTACAGGAATGACTTCCAAGCCCTGCTCAAGCGCCGTATAACAGACTGCCAGGGTCTGCGCCTCTACGCCTTGCCCTGCGTCCACCACCAAAAGCGCACCTTCACAGGCTGCCAATGAGCGTGAAACCTCATAGGAAAAGTCTACGTGTCCAGGTGTGTCAATGAAGTTTAATTGATAAGTGATGCCGTCTAAGGCTTTATAATCGAGGGTAACGCTGTGAGCTTTAATGGTGATGCCACGCTCACGCTCTAGATCCATGGAGTCTAGCACCTGTTCTTCCATTTCGCGGGCTTGTAAGCCCCCGCAAATCTGTATAAGCCGGTCTGCTAAAGTGGATTTGCCATGGTCAATGTGAGCAATGATAGAAAAGTTACGGATATGCTGCATCATTTAAGAAAACGCCAAATAAAGCCGCAGATACTATCCCATTTTGAGACAAGATGCCAGAGAACCCGATAATCGTAACCCTAAGGTCAGTGCCTGCAACCCCGGATTTTTTCTGGAGGGCCTCGGGGGGGGGGGTTTAATTATTTTTTATCCTGAACCCGGGTTTTTGGCTGCACTCACTCCAGGAAAGGGTCATTATTATTTAACATGAAGCCCGTATTGAGGGCAGCGAAAATCCGGGGTTGCAGGCACTGACCTTAGGGTTACGATT
>JARLJN010000005.1 GCA_031291255.1 Gammaproteobacteria bacterium | reverse complement strand
GGGTCCTTGACCCTTTCACTTTGTGGGATTGGAAAAAGTGCCCAGTTAGCGCTCCATGTACCGCCTTTACTTTGGCAAACATTTCCTGGCTCGCCCATAATATTATTTATATTCCCCGTTCTAATCATGTCGAACCATCTATGTCCCCATTCAGTAAATAATTCCACTTTTCTTTCACGAAGGATTGCGACTAAAACTGAATCTTTGGTAGCTAGTCCGCCGTAATTTAACAATCCCGCTCTTTTGCGAATAGAGTTTAAATCCTTGATTGCACCATCTATTCCTTGTCCTGCGCCATTTGCCTCTGCTTCAGCCCGAATCAAATATTGTTCCGACAAGCGTAATAACATATTGAATTCCGTGATTGCCGTCGAATTATACACTTTATATTTATAAGGGAAATAATAGGTTTTATTGCTACCGTCTGTTGTCGTGTACGATCCAATCCAATCTACCTTCCTCATATCACCTGGTTCAAAAGCACTTAGCAATTGAGGGCTAATTGACTGATGTTGTAAATCGCCGGGAGGCCCTTGCAGAATAAAATAATACCCATCTGGTGTGTCATAATAATTAGGCAATGGCACTCCTAGTTGAAGAATTGCTTCAGGACTGTTTGAAAGAAAAACGCTGTTAAGATCTTGTACTAGACTAAACATAGTCGTATTACCTATTACCAAACCAGCCTGTTTTTCGGCATTTGTATAATCCTTATTATATAGATATGCTCTGGCTAATAATGCTGTAGCAGCCCATTTATTGGGTCTTATCCGTTCTGAAGTGCTTGTTGTGTCACTCGCATCAACATAATTACTATCGAGTAGCCGTTGTGCATCTTTCAAGTCGATAATTATTTGTTGATAAACTAAGTTTTTGTCCGAACGAACAATCGAAGCGTTTACCTTGTAATTTGTACTAGTAACCAAAGGAACATCTCCATAGCAATTTGTCAAATAGAAGAACCAAAATGCTCGTATAAACTTTGCTTCGCCCGTTAATTGGTTTTGAATTTTTAAATTTATTTTAGCATTATTTTGCAGTCCCTCAATAACTGCATTTGCTTGATAGATATAATTATAGGCATTCGTCCAGGGGCCAAAAGTCGTACCGTTCGCGGTCATTGAATTTTTATATGTCTGAATATAAAACCCAAGTGTTGAATAATTGGTAAGTTCATCACCCAAATATCCTGTTTGAAGGGCCATGTTATATGATTCATTGTTACTATACATTTGCTGGTAAATATTTGTCACTGCAGAAGTCGCAGCACCGCTATTGTTAAAAACTGTCGCTGTTACTAGCTGAGTGATTGGCGGAGAAACCCCAACAAATTTTTTGCAGGAAATAAGTCCACTCAGCGTACATAACAATACGTAAAAAGTTAATTTATTATATTGATTTTTCATCTTGCTTCTTTATTTAAATTAAAGTGATGTTTTTAAACCCAATGTGATCATTTGCAAGGGTGGCAAACCCAAACCTTGCGTTTCCGGATCTAGTCCCCGATATTTTGTGATAGTAAATAGGTTTTGGCATTGGAGATATATCTTAGTATTCTGAAGATGCATTTTTTGTTGCCAAGTAGTCGGTAAATCATATGAAAAGGCCAGATTTTTGAGACGAATGAAAGATGCGTCTACAATTATATAGTCCGAATTTAACAAGTTGTAATATGCCGATAAGGCAGCTGTGCCCCCTTGACTAAATTGTTCATTAGTTGAATTGTCGCCGTTTTTCTGCCAGTGATCTAACACAGAAATTTGCTGGTTAGAAAATCCATTATTGAAGTTTCCTGGTAACGCAGTGCTTTTATAAACACCAGTCTGTTTGACAAACTGAATTAAAAAATCTAGTTGAAGTCCTTTATATTTAAAACTATTTTGAAAACCTCCGTAATATTGCTGAGATATAGGTTTTGTAACAGCTAAATCTTTTGGATATGTAGGAACCCCATCACTATTATCCGTCCTAAATTTATAAATGCCCGATTGTGAATTTACACCTTCGTATTGAAACAAATATTGAATATATAATGATTGTCCTAATGCATAAATATATTGATAAGGTGATCCGATAATATTGGGGTAGGCAACAAGTTTATTTCTTGGGACAGATAAATTAATCGAACTACTCCAAGTGAAATCCTTCGTTTGCACATTAAATGTATTGGCAGTTAATTCCAATCCTGTGTTTTGAATAATTGCAGGAAGATTTGCCTGAACTGAAGAAAAACCTGTTAAAACTGGAAGAGGGTACCCGATTAACTGATCAGTCGTACGGTCACGATAATAACTAATAGTAAAATTTATTCTATTTTGCAAAAATCCGAGGTCTAACCCTGCCTCCATTTTTTTTACTCGCTCCCATGCATAATCTGGATTTGTCAATTGTGTAGGAGACAATCCCGTTACCCCTTGATAGGTGGTTGAAAGCGGGGTATAAGTGCTTAAATATTGATAATCCTTAATTTGGTCATTCCCCGTTACTCCATAACTTGCTCTCAACTTACCAAAACTTAACCATGGCAAGTTATCTGAAACAAGTTTTTCCTTAGTGAAAATCCAACCTGCGCCTATAGCGCCAAAGTTTCCGAATTGTTTTCCCGGTCCAAATCTACTACTTCCGTCTCTGCGACCTGTAATATTTAATAAATACTTTTCTTCATAATTATACCCCATTCTGCCGAATAGAGCGTTGTAACGATATTGAGTATATTGATTATCTATTACGCCAGTAAAACTTGCTGCTGCCGGATTTGTAATTAACGCATCACTTGAAAATCCAGCAGCTCCCAATACAATTTCGTGTGAATCATCACCTTCAAAAGTAGTACCCGCTAAAATATCTAAGTTTCCTTTGCCTAATTTTTCTTTATAACTAATTTGCGGTTCGATTATCCATGTTTGTAAATCGGTTGTGCCAAATATATTCAATCGATTTGATGGACTTGTATCATTAGGTGGCGCATATAAAGTCGCAGGCGTCAGGTTAGTTTGATTAAGCTGACTATGTGTGTATCCAAATCGTGAACTCAAATCAAGGCCTGGAACAATATTATAACTTAAAGTTAAGCTACTTATAAGATTATTCGTAATTGCTTTATCGTTTTGTACTGTGTAAGCAAGTGGGTTTTGCCATGTTGGTGTGCCATTTACAATTTGCCAGTTTAGATTTCCGTTAACATCGTAGGGTGTTGGAGCATCCGGGGCTAAATAAATTTTATTAGTTAAATCTACGTCTGGCAGATTGCTATAGTCATTCACGTAGTTGGCGCTTAATTGAGCATGAAATCGTTGATCGTTTGAAGCGTGAGTCAAATTAAACCCTAATGAAGTCTTACGGTCACTATATTCTCCTGGGAATACAGTTGTCTGCCTATTATATCCTCCGGTAATTAAGAATTGTGTGTTTGAGTTTCCGCCTGAAATCGACGTTTGAACATCAGTATAATGCGCCGTGTTACCAATTAATAATTTTTGCCAATTTGTATTTCGGGTTGTGTCCCAAGCTCCATTTAAATCATAATCAGTTATTCCGGGAGTAGCTCCATCGTTTCTAAATGCTTCGTGCCGCATTGCAAGATATTGCTGAGTATTTAACAAAGATATTTGATGATTCACTTGTCCTATGCCTTGAGCAACATTTAAATCAAACTTAGTGTCTCCTGATTTGCCTTTCCTTGTTGTAATTAATATAACTCCATTGGCACCGCGTGACCCATAAATTGCTGTTGCATCTGCATCTTTTAATATTTCTATACTTTCAATGTCTGAAGGATTTAAACTATTAAATGGGCTTAGTCCTTGTCCTGTTTGGTTTCCACCTGGCGTTCCAACCGCTCCACCCCCAAAGATGGTATTTGTCAAAGAGGCTGATCCATACGGAATTCCATTTATAATAAATAGCGGATCATTAACTGTTGTAACTCCGTTAGGGCCGGAATGATTTGGAATGTTGTTCAATCCTCTAAGCTGAATGGTACTACTTGAACCAGGAATTCCGGAAGTTTGTGAAATTTGCAATCCCGGAACTCGTCCTTCAAGCGCTAGAATCGGATCGCTAACGGGTTGTTCTTGAATTTCTTTAGCAGTAACCACTGAAACATTTCCAGTTGAAAGTTCTTGCTTTTCTGTATAGTAACCTTTGTTAACGACCACTTCTCTTAAATTGGTTGCAGTAGCTTTGAGCGTTATTTTGGACCCATTTGGAATATCTTTTGCCGTAAACTCCTGAGTTTCGTAACCGATGTATGAGAAGGTAATTACAGTATTATTGTCGGGTACATTTAATGAGTAAGCGCCTTTGGCATCGGTCACAACTCCATTATTTGTTCCTTTTTGCTTGACTGTTACGCCGGGGAGGGGTTGACCAGTTTCGTCGAAGACTTTGCCGGAAATGGTGATTTGGGCGAAATAAGCACGGGCTTTGTCTATGAGGGTTTCTTCTTTGGCTTTGATAACCACGCTTTTGTTTTCGATGGTGAATTCGAGGTTTTGTCCCTGGAAAATCTGGGTCAACACGTCATTAAGTTCTTCGTTCCTTACATTGATCGTAACCGGTTTCGCGTCTTTAAGAGTAGTCGTTGTAAAAGCGAAGTCATAACCCGTCTGAGCGTTTATGTCATTAAAAACGTCTACTAATTGCGCGTTTTTTTTGTTTAGCGTAACTTTTTGCGCCATCGAGGTGGCGCTCACGTGCAGGATAACCGTGATCAGAATTAGGGTGGTTAGTTTCATGATCAGCAGGAGTTGCCGGATGCGACTGCTCAGAGGCAGGGGTACCCGCTTGTTTAAATAAATATTGTACATTTGTTTAAGCTTGGGTTAAGCGTTGTGCTTTCATTTTTGCGATTGGCAGCACTTCGCGGTTCAAAATAGTTTACTATTAGTTCTCCTAAGACATCAGGTCATCCGCCGCCAAGCGGATGGCTTTTTTGCTTTTTTTAGGGTAATGGTATGTCGCGTCATTTTTTGCTCAATACGGTAACCCTCCTTCCTTCGATCTTAAAGTGTACACTGTTCGTCCGTTCCAGTACTCTAAGCACCTCGCTTATATTTTTGGAACGGGATATTTTAACATAATAGCCTTCTTTGGATATTTTGCCCTCATATTTAACTTCGATACTGTACCACCGGGCGAGTTCACGCATAACGGTTTGGATTTCTTCACCGTTAAAGCGGAAGTATCCGTTTTTCCAGGAGGTAGTCTGTTCGACATCAGCTTTAGCAATGGCTAAATTTGTACCGGTAATGATGGCTTGCTGTCCGGGTAACAAGAACCGTTTATTCACTTTGACTGCGCCTTCTACTAAGGTCGTTCTGCTATCGGTTTCATCATTGTAAGTGTTGACGTTAAATTCAGTTCCGACGTCTTCGACAGTCTGGTCTTTTGCCTTGACAATCAACGGCGCTTTGCTATTGTGGATAATGCTGAAGTACGCTTCACCAGCGATCAGGTCTACTTCATTGTTGTTTTTCCTGAAATTTTCAGGGAAACGCAAGGTGGAAGCGACGTTGACAATGATGGCGCTGCCATCCGCCAGTTTGAGGTGGTAAGGCTTACCGCCAGCGGGTACTTGCAAGGTGTCAAAGACAACTTTAGCTTCAGGCTCATTATTATTGCTATAAACGAGTTGGTCTCCACTGGTCTTTTGAATAGATGTATTGGCGTATTGCGCCAGCAGTCCTTTATTTGTACTGTCAAGTATGATTTTCTTGTTGTGGCCTGTTTTCAGAACAGCATTTTGGCTAAAGGGGGCAATATCTTGTTTAGCAAGGGAGACTGTTTGTTGTTTTGACTGGCGATGTAAAATAAAGTAACCACCTGCTGAAAGCAATAATAATACAGAGGCAGCGGCGGCGATGCGCGGCCATAGCGCCACCCTGCGGGCTTCCTGGTGCTGGCCGGTGCGTGCTTCAATCGCGTTAAAAATGCGCCGTTCGAGTGCTTCTTCATCATCTGCAAAACCCGAAGGGATATCCAACGGCTCATCACGCTGCTGGCGGAACCAAGCCTCCAGTTCAGCGCGCTCGCTTTCACTGATGGTATCTTTCAGGTATTTGTCTGCCAACAGGCGAAGCCTTGCTTTTTCTTCTTGCGTCATCTTCTTTGGTGTTCTAAAGGTATCGTTCCTTTAGAAAGCAAAATGACACGCGGAAAATGAAAGTAATTGTAAATAAATGAAAATGAGACGGAAAATTATAGTAGCACCGTATGCAGAAAGCTGCCGAGTGCAGTGCGCAGGGATTTACGGGTGCGCACTAACTGTGCATTGACCGCCTTTTCACTCATATCCACTTCTTCGGCGATCTCCCGGTGAGAATAACCTTCCCGGTGCAGCTGGAAGATCAGGCGGGCATGCTCGGGCAGCTCACCCATAAACGCCTCCAGGCGGTCGCGCAGCGGCGCAAAATCAAGGTAATGTTGTGTGGTTTCATCGATCACGTCCAGCAGCGGCTCCCCCGCTTCATCATACAGGCCGGAAGTTTGCGGGCGCGCCAGGAACTTAAAGACGCGGTACTTGATAGACACATACAAATAGCCGCCGAGGTCTCGTTTGATCACCAAAGTTTCGCGGCGCTCCCATAAAGCGGCAAAGATATCTTGCACCATATGCTCGGCTTCTGCGGCCACACCGGTCTTTTGCAAGGCCAGGTGAAAAAGTTTGCGCCAATAGCGTTTGTAAATCTGGTGAAAGGCCGCATGATCCCCATCCCTAAGCAGGTCCAATAGTTCCGCGTCTGAAAATATCCTTGGGGCCATAACAACACATTCCGTTAAACGAAATTAACAAAGTATTGCTGCAAATCAAAATGTTAGAAATAAACCGTGTGTAACCAGCAGGTTAAATTATCAGATCCGGTAACGCAAAGCTATCGCTTTCCCGATCGCCTCGGCCACCGCTTCGTTTTCTTATCCGACGGATCTTTATTCAAAATGCGGAAAGCATAATCGGCTTTTCCTACGGTAATGCGCAGCACTTGTCCCATATTGACGGTGAAGGAAGATAGAAAGTTTTTACAGGGCTTCAAAAGGCACCAGGCTTTCCTCGACGATCAGCCCGCTTTTGCAAAAGCCCAATAAATGCGGCCCTTCCAGTTGGTTATACAGTTCGGTCAGATCCTTTTCAATACCGGTTTTACTGATCATAAAAGTGTCCTTGCCCATGCTGCTCAGGCTTGCGCCATATTTGCTGATGGTCTGCCAAAGGTCATTGTTTAAAGCCGGCATAGCGAGCCGGAAAAATCCCGTTTTCTTGAGCTGATAGTTGCTGTCATAGGTGGTAGTGGCATACACTTCGATGACCTTTTTGAGCCTTTCGGTAAAAGGCAACAAGTCGTCTTGCGGAACGGCTGCTTCCAGCGTGATGAGCACAAGGTCGCTGATATCCGTGCGCGATACATTAAGGGTACTTACTTCGTAGCTTTTACGGTTGAAGTAAATGAGTACCTGCCCGATGAGTCCTTTTTTGTCCTCGGCGTAAATGGCGAAAATGGTGGTTTGCTGATGTTTGGATGGCTTCTTCATGATTTTTGGTTTAAAAAAGGAAAGCCCCCCGGAGTTTCCGGAGGGCTGTATATTGTAGTTTAAATTTTTACAATAGATCAGGACACCCCCGGTGATATAGGAATAATAATGACAACCACAATAATAATTATTGCACTCAGGATGGTGTTATATACCTTACTGGTTGTCATGTAGGGCGGCAAGATAATTAAATATTTAAAAAGTTACCACCTTTGCGGCAATGAAAATTGCGATTCTCGACGATCACCAGAACATAGCCCTGACAATGATAGAATAAAAATGAATTTGTAACTTCAAGATTGTTTTCCTATCTTTAATTAACGAAATTTATTAAGAAATAATTAAGAACGCTTAATAATGTTTGTGTAAATCATTCTTTTACAATCACTTACAGAGATAGAAAATAGGACTGAAAATCCTTGTGTCGCTGGTTCGATCCCAGCTGATACCACAAAAATTCAAAAAGGTCATTTTCATTCGAAAATGGCCTTTTTAATTGCATTTGAAGAATTTTTAGACCAAAAT
>JARLJN010000032.1 GCA_031291255.1 Gammaproteobacteria bacterium | reverse complement strand
TCTACTTCATGTTCAGGTTCTACTTCATGTTCAGACTCTACTTCATGTTCAGACTCTACTTCATGTTCAGGTTCTACTTCATGTTCAGACTCTACTTCATGTTCAGACTCTACTTCATGTTCAGGTTCTACTTCATGTTCAGACTCTACTTCATGTTCAGGCTCTACTTCATGTTCAGGCTCTACTTCATGTTCAGGCTCTACTTCATGTTCAGATTCAATATCATTATCAATTTCTTCTTCATCTTCTGAATCAACTTCATGATCTGACTCTACAGCTTGCTCATGATAGTGCGTAGTGTATTCATTAATGTCTGTTGCTTCACTTCCAAATTTCACATATTTTTTCAATTCTAAAGGTAATTTAATTTTACCTACCATAAATAAACAACAATTAATAGGCTCATTCGTCGATTCTATAGATGACACCTGTTCTTTATAATTAATAAAATTAAAAACACCTCTTATTTTTAATTGTGTTGCAAATAAAGTTTCATCTATTAAATCAGGATCTTTAAATTGAGAAATAAACTCGTGCTCAAACGTAATAAAAATAAATAGCCCATCTTTATTTAAACTATTTTTAATGAATTCCAACAAGTCTTCAATTTTAGATTTCTCTATCAGTGACACATTTGCAACGACTAACTCTAATGAAGCATCAGGAATTGATGTACTCAAATACTCTAATTTAGAAACATTTTCATTTTGAATTTTTATGTTTGGAAATAAGTAATGTAATTCAATCTGAGCATTTTCGGATAAATTTAGACTGAGCAGTGTCTTAGGCTTGTAAGTCGTGTTTTTTAACTGTGCTAGTAATTTTGAGTTCATGAGTGCAGCTAAAAAGCCATTTGCAAGAGTCGAATTAGGCATCTTCTATCTCATTAAATAATACTTATTATGCCCACATTATCATGTAACTATGCAGTCGTCATTTGAATAACCGCTTGATTAGGTATAGATTAAATATTAAACTTCTGCAGTTAAATTAAACAGCATTAGCTCTGGAGATACAAAATGATAGCCGAAGAGATAGTTAAAAAAATCAATGAGATAGGTGAGAAATATTTAAGTCATCATAAAAAAAACTACTTTAGCTTAAGATATTTATTCACTAGTCACACGAATCACCCCATTGCTTTGCGATTAAAAAACTTCACCAGCCTATCGACTAATCCTTCTGATTATGAAAAATTTCTTTTAAGTTGCTATTATCGTTTACCAAAATTTGAAGGCGAAATAGCACGTGCAATCGAATCTCTTATGCTGTCTGAATTGAATAAATCCATCACATCAGAACTCTTAATTAAATCTTTCACACTTGAAAACTTACACGCATTGGGCGCTGATTATTTAGGCCTGCCAAAATCAACCTGGAGCCAACTTGTTAGCTTCTATGATGACACTGAAATTATCGCAACTAGGCTTATAAATTGTGATCTTAAAAAATATAATCAATTAACTCCTCCTATACCGAGCTACCAAAAAACATGGCTTACTTTAGTCCACATATACAGCCAGACCGCTACAGAATCAAAAAATAAATTAAAACAAGATATACTCACACTCATCAGCAATACATTTGGGTTTTTTATTCATACTGTTGAAGCATGTGATGGTGTAACCATTCCTGTCTCTTCTTGCAAAATTGCTGATGATATTACATCGTCAATGCAAAGTATTTTTGAAGGGCTTAAAAAAACAGATCACGAACTGGTAGAAATGGGATCTGCGCCCGCCTCTTCATCATCTAGACCCTAAAATGAATGCCGGATTATAACCTTCACGAGTCTAGGAGGGCACAAAATAACCACTTGATTAGATTTAGATTAAATATTACACTACGCTGGCTTGACCTTAGTCCAACAAATCAACTTGTGAGGAACTACCATGATAGCTAGAGAAATTGTTAAAAAAATCAATGAAATAGGCGAAAACTATCTAACTGAAAATCCCAAAAGCTACTTCAATCTAGGCTACTTATTCGGCAAACACACGAATCACCCCATTGCCTTAAAAATGAAAAACTTCTCTAGCGACTCTGACCAACCCCAAGATTATGAAAGATTTTTAATGAGTTGTTATTACCGTTTACCCAAATTTGAAGGCAAAATGGCACTCGCCATACAAGCCATCATGATGCAGGAATTTCAAAAAACCATCACATCTGAATTATTAATCAAGTCAATCACACCTCAAGATTTACAAGCATTAGGCGCTGATTACGATAATCTACCTTCAAAGACTTTTGGGGATAATAAAAGTATTCAGTACACTGCGAAAAAACTCATGGCATGCGATACTCACAAGCACAATCAATCTATGCCTGAATATCAAAAAGTTTGGCTAACGTTGGCTGAGATTTACAGTGAATCGTCTATGCAACCCAGTAAATTAAAGGACGATATGCTACGCCTCTTCAGCCGTGCATTTAATATTTACATACAGACAACCACATCTTGCCATGGCCAAGTTGTCGATCTCTATCCCAGTGAAATTGCTGCACATATCTATGCGATGTTGAATACAAAATTCAGTGAATTTAACAAAGGTGATCGAGAACTTGAGGAAGTTAGACCTGCATCTGCCTCTTCATCATCCAGACCCTGAAAGTAAAGTTGGATTACAACTCTTGCGGGTCTAATCCAACCTACAACATCTAGACTCTATAACTATTGTCGGATTACGACCCTTGGGGGTCTAATCCGACCTACAACATTCAAACCCTATAACAATGTCGGATTACGACCCTTGGGGGTCTAATCCGACCTACAACATCTAACCCTATAATTATTGTCGGATTACGACCTACAACTCTACACCGGACCGTAGGTCGGATTAGACCCCCCAGGGTCGTAATCCGACAGATTTCACAAAACTTCAGTTTCATAACAAAGCGATGCATCTTCTTCTAACACGAGTTTTTTAACTTCAGACTGAAATTTTAAATACAATAATACTGCGGTTAATAACGCGCCTATAATCATACCCCACCACAAACCATTACCACCCCATTGCAAATTATGCGATAAATAATAGCCTACAGGTATACCTACCACCCACAAACAAAAAACAGAAGACATCAACGTAAAGCGCGTTTCTTTTAACCCTCTAAGTGCACCTCGCAACACAATTCCTGTTGCTTGCACTAATTGAAATAGCGCACACAAAGTGAAAAACTGTTTAGCATAACTGACTACAGCAGCATTTTTTTCAGAATACATATCCAAATCTAAACCTATTAATCTCTCTGGAAAAAAATAATAAATCACAGCAATCACTGACATACACACAGTCGCTATCAATATACCTAACATAGCTATGCGATTGATTAAATTTATTTGATTTGCGCCTAATTGATGAGCGATACGCACTGTCACAGCTTCTGCAATACCAAAGTAAACCATACTCAAAATAATTAAATACTGCAGAGTAATTTGATAAGCAGCTAATATTTCAGTACTGAGCTGCCCCATCATTAATGTGATAGTAAGAAAAAAACCTAACTCCACACATAACAACAAGCCCATAGGAAAACCTATACTCCACAATTCACCTAAATACTTCGTACGTTTAAATTGAAAAATGCCTTTAAAATAAGATCGATAATAACGATGCGGTAAAAAATAAAACAAAAGCGCAAGTGTAGTTACCCAATAAGCAACCGTAGTGCCCCAACCTATTCCTTCTATGCCATAGACTGGTAAACCCAATTTACCAAACATAAAAATATAATTAAAAAAGATATTACAAGGCACCCAAAATAAACTATAAACCAAGTTAGTACGCGTATGACCTAAACCAATTAAAAACTGAATTAACACTAAACCTACAAAGTCAGGTAAAAATCCCCAGACTAAAGCATGTATATAAGGTTGAGCGATCATCACAATTGCGGGGTCTTGCCCAGCCCATAATAAAATTGATGTAATATTCCAAAGAAAAATGGAAGCGGGAATCACTAAAATAATGCCTAAAAAAATACCGTCACGCAATACATCCACTATCGCTTCTTTATCTTTAGCGCCACGCTTATTCGCAACCAACACACTCACAGAAAATAAGGTGCCCCATATCATCACCATGATAGTCACAAACATGCGAGACACTAATGATCCAGCTGCCAAATCATTTACACTTAATTGCGCAAGAAAAAAAGTCGACGTAAAGCCCACCGAAGATTGCACAATGCCCGATAAAATAAGTGGTATGGCAAGCTTTAATAATGCAACTGTATCTAAATATGAAGCTTTAATTGATCTAGTGTTTAACATAATTAACCATATTTACGTTGTGCATCTATCGTTAAACCCAACCCTACACTACCAAACACATCGCCTAAAATAATTTCCGCATTCGGAAATAATGCATTTATTTTTTCTTGTATGATAGGAATCTTAGTGGTACCGCCAGTATAAAATATTGCACTGATATCACCATTCACAATCCCAGCGGTTTTAACAGTTTGTTGTATGGTACTCATGATTTTTTCTAAATGCCCTGCGATCACTCCATTGAATGTTTCACGTGTGATTAACATATTCAATTTATCTTCTATAAATGAAATATCAGTAATCACTTTAGTCTTAGTACTCAGTTCTTGTTTACTCATTTCTACCGCATGCAAAATATGATGGCCTGCTTTGATTTTCAAAACATGTATCAAACGTGCAATTAATTCTTTTTCATAAGCAGCCATATGTAAGGTACGCAAATGCGCTAACGTTGCCGGCTTATATAGATTATTGAGTGTATGCCACGCTGTTAAATCATAATAATACATAGAAGGCATTTCTATATCACTGCTGGAACCTTTAATTAAACTCCCCATACCTAACATAGGCATGATAGTTTCTAAACTTAAGGCCTGATCGAAATCCGTTCCTGCTATATGTATCCCGCAGTTAGCCAACACATCATCTGAACGATTCGCTTTATTCACACCAGGTCGTAAACGAATAATCGTAAAGTCAGATGTCCCACCGCCCATATCAATAATCAGAGCTAATTGTTCTTTCGTAATCGATGTTTCATACGCTAATGCTGCAGCGATAGGTTCAAACTGAAAAGACACTTCTTCAAATCCCACCATGCGCGCGATTTTTTCTAATGTGTTTTGAGCCTCCGCATCCATCTTATTATCATTATCATGAAAACGAACAGGGCGGCCTATGACGACTTGAGTCAACTCATGTTGAATTTTATTTTCTGCGATAGATTTAATATGTTGTATAAAATGACTGAGTATAGCGGTGTAAGAAATCATTTCATTAAAAATAAGGGTTTCATCTTCCATGATAGGTGAACCCAAAACAGATTTGATCGACATCATTAAACGGCCTGGTATGCCATCTAAATAACAATCTATGCCTTCTTGGCCATATAACCATTCATGCAGTTCATTATCGCAAAAAATGGCTGACCTGATGATAGGTTTATCATTTTGCAACGGTACCAATTGGCATCTGCCATGGCTGTTTACACCTATAGCTGAGTTACTGGTTCCAAAGTCCAGCCCACAATATTTATGCATGTTTTTTCCATTTTCTAATCGCTTGTAATATTTTCTATGTTACATAATCTATTCTGCAAATCATAAGGAAGTTTTAACCCTCCTCTCCCCAGCCCTCTCCTCCCATAAAAAGCATGGGAAGAGAGGGGGCGAAGACACAAAGCATCATTCACTTTTTCTAACCCCACACACCACACGGAAGAGAGGAGGCGAAGACACAAAGCATCATTCACTTTTTCTAACCCCACACACCACACGGAAGAGAGGAGGCGAAGACACAAAGCATCATTCATTTTTTCTAACCCCACACACCACACGGAAGAGAGGGGGCGAAGACACAAAGCATCATTCACTTTTTCTAACCCCACACACCACACGGAAGAGAGGGGGCGAAGACACAAAGCATCATTCACTTTTTCTAACCCCACACACCACACGGAAGAGAGGGGGCGA
>JARLJN010000004.1 GCA_031291255.1 Gammaproteobacteria bacterium | reverse complement strand
TTGAAAATATTAAAATATTTATAAATCTTAGGAATCTATTATTTTATTGATCAATTGAATTTGTGTTGCTCTGAGTACTCTGCTTTCAGGTATAATTTCAGCATGCCGCCTTTGCAGGAACCTCTTGTGATTGGAATTGCAGGTGGATCGGGATCTGGTAAAACAACCGTTGCAAATGTAATTTTGCAGAGGGTGGGTGCTCATCGTATTGCCTATCTTCCTCATGACGCTTATTATCGTGAATTAATCCATCTACCCCCTGTGCAACGAGCTCAAATTAATTTTGATCACCCAGATTCGCTCGAAACTGACCTGCTTATGAGGGATATCCTTCAATTAAAAAAATGGCAGTCCATACAGCTCCCAATTTACGATTTCACAACTCATTCTCGCACAAATCAAACCATTCCGGTAGAACCGCAGCGTGTAATTCTGGTTGAAGGAATCTTGATATTCGCCGAGCGTTCTTTACGCGAGCTGTTCGACGTTAAAATCTTTGTTGATACTGATTCGGATTTGAGACTTATCCGCAGGCTGCAGCGCGATATTACAGAGCGTGGTAGGACAACTGAGATGGTCATCAAGCAATATTTGAGTACAGTACGTCCGATGCACCTTGAATTTGTTGAACCCTCCAAAAGATATGCCGATGTCATCATTCCCGAAGGCGGCTTGAATACAGTTGCCATGGATATGGTAATTGCTCGTATCGAGTCGCTTTTAAATAATGAAGACGATAATCGATAAAAGAAGAACATATTGAAGTTACCGAATGAGTTAGCAGATTTTTATAAAACACTCGTAGTTTAGGTCATCGTGAGTGGTTTGAATAAAAATAATCTATTATTTGAGCGGCAGGTTTTGATAACAGGAGTAAACCATGTCTGATTTTCGTCAAATAGATGATTATCTGGATTTACATATGCCAGAAAGTATTGCTGAGCTTTCCCGTCTTTGTACGCAGCCAAGTGTATCGGCTCAAAATTGGGGCCTGCGAGAATGCGCTCAATTAGTAGGTGGGATGTTAGAAAAACGCGGATTTAAAGTCGATATAATACCCACCGGGGGAGCGCCGGTGGTCATCGCAGAAAAGTCCGGACGCAGCTCAAAAACCC
>JARLJN010000031.1 GCA_031291255.1 Gammaproteobacteria bacterium | reverse complement strand
TACAGCACCACATCAGGAACCTTTATGTAATCTGCCAATTTGGCAAAAATTGCTACCATGATAAAAATGATAGAAAAATTTACTAAAATTTGATTGGCATTTTCAATGGCGTAATTCTCCAATACTAACATCCCCTATTTTTACAAAATAAAATAGAGAAGTCTTGTTGAACAGACTCCTCCTAAAAAACCTTATTCAGATTTAACAACTGCAAAATCAATATATTTACATTATAGCAGGTTTATCATGTGGGTGCTATTTGTCGTACGCTTTTTATAGGACTCCTAAGAAAAATTCCTTATGCCTGCCTATTCCTTAGAGTAGGGAAAACTAGCTTCTGACTGTTAAATATTGTCTTAGCGTGGGTTTTACGTCATCTGGTTGGCTCCACCCCTGTAAGAAATTTAGATTGAGTAAATTGGGGATTTTTGGATCTACAGCAAGGGGAGAAGCATCTAATGACATTGATATCCTCATTGAAGACAATATAGATTACCGATCGCTATCAGTACTAAGAGATGAGCTCCAAAGGCTTACGAATAAGCGCATCGATATTGTCATCGCAAGATATGCCAATCCCATTGTGCTGCATAGAGCAAGAAAGGAGATTATCTATGTTACCGGGCATTAGGAACGACCTCATGTTCCAATTTAGCAGAAAAGAATCCCTAGAGGCCATTAATTTAGCAGGCACTTAGGGATTCTTTTCTGGTATGCATGGCCAACAATTGCCCATACACTGTAGACAATGAAATTCAGTCCATTAACCAATAAGGACTAAGCCGTAAATCGCTCCAATTGATGCCTTGTCAACAATTGCTTCTTTCGAATTTTGGTCTTTAAACCATCCTGTCGTCGTATTTAGATCATGCACGTTGACTCCATACGCTTCAATTGCAGGGCGGGCATATTTTGGATGGCGACACTCTCCATTGTCAGTCAACAATCGGCAGCGTGAATGCTTGTTGCAAAAAATCTCTTTGCAAGAACCAGCGGCAAATGCTTTTGAATTGGTATAACCTAGCTCGATAGCCGCTCTTTCAAAATCGGCAACAATTTCATGCAATAATTTCATTACAACAAGACGGTC
>JARLJN010000030.1 GCA_031291255.1 Gammaproteobacteria bacterium | reverse complement strand
TCCGCTTACTTTTTTAATGGAAAATCCAGGCAAATTTAGGATATTATCCTTACGGGGCATCTTTAATCTCCTTTACTCATCTAATCAATAAGTAAGGTAATTCATTTTTGATTAAAGTGCCCCCTTATGTGGGGTAGAGCCAGAAACAACAAGTTACAACTAATAATAAATCCTAGCAACCAACCGAAACAATTTGAAAACTCCTCGTTTACCTTCTATAATATATAGGTATAAACGCTCGTTTCTTCTGCTATTAACTTAGCAGGGCACGAGAGGCGCCTTGGGTATATCCCAGGGCTTTTTTATTTTAGGGACAAGATATTGCATGAATAATAAGAAAAAAGTTGCTGTTTACGTTGATGGTTTCAATTTGTACCACGGATTAGTAAACCTCCAAAAACCCCATCTAAAATGGTTGAATCTGCGATCACTGGCAGAAAAATTCATTGACCACAAAAGTGAAACCATAGAAAAAGTCTATTATTTTAGTGCTATAGCTACTTTCATGGATAAAGAAACCACCCTTCGTCATAGAACATATATCGAAGCATTGGAAACAAACGGTGTCGAATTTATTGGTGGAAATTTCAAAGATAAGTGGCTCGACTACAAAAATAAGCACATACAAATCAAATGGAAAAAACACGAAGAAAAAGAAACGGATGTAAATATATCCATTCACATGGTAAGGGACGCCATAAAAAAAAGGTTTGATAAATTCATCTTAATCACCAATGATACTGACATAGTCCCCGCAATTAAAATGGCCAAAAGTGAGAATAGCTCTCTTCAATTCAAATTGCTCACACCCCCAACACTCAAAACACATGACTCGCTTCTAAGCGCGATAAAACCTGGCAGCTCTACAAAGCTAACTGAGGGACATATTCAAAATAGTTTGTTGGCGGAAAAGATTCAGAAGCCCAACGGTAAAATCATTCACATCCCTAAACAATACATATTGTAGTTGCTTACTATGCTGATTAATTATCAAGCAAAATCTGGCTATTTTTTTCTTCAACTGCCCCTCAAGTGCCCCATACCTAATATATTAGAAGTCTAATATATTAGAAGTCTAATATATTATAAATTATGTAGTTAAATAAATATTTCAGATGATTAGTTATCATTCACTCGACTTAAGCAAACTACATGTTAACCAGATCAGGCCCCAGAAGCAGGGTCAGGCTTTACCCCACCATTCTCAGAAAGAATTTTTATCTTATGCATCTTAGCTTTGATTTTTTCATTCTTTGCATAAGCCAAAGCTTCTTTCGCGCCTTTCAATAAACTTTCACCTAATTTACTCATCATTATTTCCTCTCATAAGTTTTTACAATCCGGTTGATAATTTTTTTAAACATACTTTTTCAACAGCCATTACAAAGAAACGCACAAAACTTTATAAAGCTATTTGATTTAACGAGATCCAATTATTAATCTCACCAATCGCATCACTTATAGTCTCAGGTAAATTTAGACGTTCTCTAAATACACCAAGACCGCGTAAATGCCCGCCCCAAAGTATTTGCAAGCTTTTCATTCCTACTTCATCAAACTGGATCGATAACCTCTTCTGTGTACCACGTCGATTAAAAGTAGCTTGAATCACATCAGACAACCTGGCTACATCTAAAAAATTAGGCTCATATATCATCACAAGCAAATCATGATAATCTTTCATTCTGCTATTGGTAACACCCTTGGAGACTATTGTTTCTAATTTTTCAGCAAAAATAGCTTCTGGCGGATAGACATATAAAGAAATCTCTCCTGCAAACATCGGCTTCCCTTTATATTCAAATGGATTAAATGTTGTCTCTATAGGCTCAACGATATCACCAACGCCAATATCAATCTGAATTTTATCCTGCATCTTTCCAAACTTAGCATCCACTTTTACTCTAAAACCAGTATATTCCATGTGTGGTTGATTCAGCTCTTCTACTGAAAAAAAATCAAAAGAAAATCCATCTTCAGAATCAATAGCAGCTACTTGTTTGATGACTATTTTAATCTTTTGCATTTCACTTTTAATTTTCGTCATTAGAAAATCAATATCAGTTGTTTCTCGATTAATAACAATATATTGAGCAAGCAATAATCCACCTTTAAAAATAAATTTATCTTGATAGACAGAGCTTGATAACCTCGCTAAAAATCGTTCTAGTAATAGTTGCTTCCAAACTTTATTTGGAGTGGTATTTTTTTCCGTTGCAATTTTTTTTAATCGTTCTTTTAGTGCTGCTTCATTCATAATGTCATCGCTATTAAATAAGGTTCTATTTTTACTCGAAGTTGCTTAGCATACTTTCGAATTTTTTCTATATCAATTCTTTCAGCACCTCTTTTCGTCAATGCTATTTTTAAAGCTTTTAAAGCCGTTTCACGTCCTAAATAGCGAAAGGCATCAATTATAGTTCTTTCACGATCAAAAATAGGCAGTGTAATATTTCCAATCTTGATTTTAGTTTTGCCGAGTTCAAGATTGCGCATTCTAACTATTTTTGTAAGAGGTCCAGCACGATGAAGCGTGCTATGCATGATTGCTATCCAATGCTGTGATGGCATTTCTTCTGTTAAGTTATACAAAATAAGTGCCGTAGTTAAGCAAATAACACCATTTTTTACGCGCTGCATTGCTTCAACAAGATCTTCCCATCGGAAATCATTAGTTAGCGTTGCTTGTATACCGCGATAAACTCCATGCCCAATACGTATTAGTTCATTTTGATTCACATAATAGGCAAGCGTTGCAGAGCTCACGCCACAGTGGCGAGCCTCCCTACTTGTAAAGCTGGGAGCCCGAAGCAGGGGTTTTAGTTTTTTCAATGCATTTTTTTGCCTCATACCTATAACTTAATATCAACACCCACAAATGTCAAGTGGGCGTCAATATTAAGCTATGTCCAGCTTAAATCAACGCGCGACCTTTGCAGGATTGAGCTATATACGGGAAAATAGGGTAATACATGCCCACATTTTATTTTTTTAATTGCTAAATGGGCAAAAAAATGACATAGGACCTCACGATATGGTGAAATTTACAAACGAGCTTATAGCGAATCATAAACCAAATTTTGAAAAAGATGCTACTTTAGAAAAATCTTGTTTATCTATTCAATCAGTTTGGCGTGGTCATTTAGCTAGACAAAAATATAGCTTATTTGGCAGATTACAAGCTAGTATGAAACAAGGAAATGTTCATTCAATAAGTACCTTAAATAACATCAAAAATTGCATCGACAACAACAAACTTCATGAAGCAAAGATAAGTTTATCGAGACTAACAAAGTAAGTTACAGCTTCTAGAGTTCATAGTAATCAACTCAATGTTTTTTAAGCGAGTATTTTCTAAAAGTTGTTCTATTTGTCAAAAGCGGATTAATTCGGTGTAATACATACACAAGTGTAAGATCAAAAAAGCATTACACCCATGAAGCTAACTTCAAATTACATCTAAAACCACGCGCGACTTTTGCGCGACTGAGTGATACACTGTTCTGCATTGTTAGGCATTTGTAACGGACGCCTAGCAATATAAATTGTTAATAATCAAATAGTTAGTTTTTGTAAACGTGCCTGTTAATCATTAGGTCACTGGTTCGAGTCCAGTTCGGGGAGCCAAATATGACAGGCTTCTAGCAAAAATTCTTGGTTGACCTTCAAATATGCATATCTATACACACTTAAATCAATTTATAAATTTTATTTATCATGAGAAATAAATATCGTTTATTTATTCATATTATTTTGTGGAGTTATCTATTTTTAATTCCACTAAACTGCGAAGCCTCTGAAAAGCAATGCGTTATATTATTACATGGCTTAGCACGATCTCACTATGCTATGACTAAGTTAGAATCAACATTAAAACTGCATCATTTTATTGTCGTTAATGAAGACTACCCGACCACTCAAAAATCAATTGAAGCACTCGCAAATCAATCTATACCATCGATGATAAACGAATGTTTGAAATATCATCCTGCACGCATAGATTTCGTTACGCATTCATTAGGCGGAATAGTTTTACAGGAATATTTGCAAAATCATAAAATGTCTACGCGCACACGTATAGTCATGCTTGGACCTCCGAATCACGGAAGTCAGCTTGCGGATTTGTTACATAACAATTGGATATTTAAAATTATAAGGGGTCCAGCGGGACAAGAATTAACAACGGACAAAAACAGTGTCCCAAATAAATTACATCTCGCTCAAAGATATCAATTGGGTGTTATAGCTGGAAATTATAGCCTTGTTCCTTTTGGAAATTTAATATTCCATGAGGCAAACGATGGCAAAGTTTCTGTTACTAGCGCCCGTACAAAGGAGATGAAAGATTTTATCCTTCTGCCGGTGAGTCATACATTTATGATGAATAATGCTTTAGTAGAAGATCAAATTTTATATTTTCTTAATCATGGAAAATTCATACATACATTAACAAAAAACTAAAAATTGTAAGCGTTCAGCTAAGCACGCTTAACTGAACGCTCAGATTTTTTTACATGTCAAAATGATAGGTTAGACCTACAGAAAACAAGGTTGGATTTCGTGAATCAAAATAAATAAAACTATCTTGTGCTTGGGCGTTCAAATCTAACTTAGGAGTCACTTGATATGCAGCACCAACACCTATGAGCGTACCTGCGGATTTGCGCAATCGTGATCCTGATCCTCCTGTTTGGGTTCCTGTTACTCTTTGAAATATATAAGTAGGCCCAATTTTAGCAAATACATTCAAATCATGATTGGCTACATTAAATGGATAAATAAATTTAGCAGCGAGATCTACACCATTAGGGGCATTATTATTACCGCCTAAATTATATCGAGTGTATCCTATTTCAGTAGCAACATAGCGGTTAAATAAATAACCCAAATTAATATTTAACCCTACGCCTACATGCTCAGAATAATTATAGTTAGGAATATATTTAACAAGTGAATACAAAGAAGCACCGATATTTCCTTCAGCATAAAAACTTTTTTCATGTGGAGCGGCATAAGCGAGTGATGCAACAACTAAAGATAATGGAGCAACATATTTCAAAAATTTCATGACAGTCTCCAAATAAAACTAACGAGAGCGCAGACTATCAAAAAGGTCACAGCTTATCTAGTAAATCAATATAAGTATAAAATTTACGCTATATCTGACCCCTTCCGCTCTCAAATAATAAAATAACAAAACTTCATTTCTATTCGGTATAATTTCCATTTAGCTATAACCTGGTGCATTTATGCAAAAATACATAATTCAAACAAATCATCTAGGACTACGTCTCCTTGAAAAAAATGACATCCATTATTTGGAAAGCTTAGAGAGCGACTCTGAAGTAAAAAAATTCTTTCCAAATGGAGCGAGCACTCGTGAGCAAGTTGTAGCGAGAATTAATGACTTTATTTCGTATTATGAAGAAAAAGGATTGCCCAGTTTTGTGATGTTTGAGCTTGAATCTGGTGAATTTATAGGGCGTTGTGGATTTGCCCCTGTCGAGACTGGTGAAATTGAAGTAGGTTATGTGCTTCATAAAAAATTTTGGAACAAAGGCTACGCGTCAGAAGCTCTCACAGCACTACTAGAATGGGCAAAACAAAATATTAATGCAGATTATATTATTGCATTCGCTCCTGTTGGTCATATTGCTTCACAGCGTGTAATGCAAAAATGTGGAATGAAACATTATAAAAATGACATAGCCAAAGGCGTGTCATGTTCATTTTATCGAATTAAAAATTTAAATTAAGAAACGCAATATGCAAATCTCCGTTTACCACATCAATGCATTCACTGATAAATTATTTTCAGGCAACCCTGCTGCTGTATGTATTTTACAAGACTGGTTAACTGATAGTGAAATGCAAGCCATTGCAATGGAAAACTCCTTACCTGCCACAGCTTTTTTAGTCCGAAAGAATAATGAATTTCAAATACGGTGGTTTGCGCCAGAATATGAAATTGAACTTTGTGGTCATGGATCATTAGCATCAGCATACATTATTTTTAATGTGTTAGAACCCACCTGGCAACAAACAGACTTACATTATCCAGGTGGATTATTAAAAATAAAAAATGAAAATGAATTACTTACTTTAAACTTTCCAGCTAAACATTGCGAAATATTTCCATCACCTGATCTACTCATAAAAGGTTTAGGTGCACAACCTAAAGAAATATTCCAATACAAAAATGAACGATGTCTTGCTGTATTTGCAACAGAAGATGAAGTTAGAAAACTTAATCCCGACATACAATTACTAAAACAACTAGATCACCGCGGAATTATTGTTACTGCGCCAGGAAAAAATTACGACTTTGTTTCTCGAACTTTTTATCCAGCAAAATCTGTTTATGAAGATGCCGTCACAGGCGCATCTCATTGCTTGTTAATACCTTATTGGAGCAACAAATTAAATAAAACAACATTACTCGCGTATCAAGATTCTCAGCGTGGTGGTGAATTGTTATGTGAAGCACAAGGTGAAAGAGTATTGATTAGCGGAAAAGCCATTATGTATATGCAAGGAATGATTCATTATTGATTTTATAGAGCTGGACTAGCAAGAGCATCTCACCTGAGCAAAAATATTTGAAATGACGAGCTATTTCCCCGCCCATCATGAACGAATAGGTGTCATATCCTGTGTGCCGCAGGCACACAGGATATGACACCAGCACGGAGGATATTGACACCAGCACCTTTGGATCATTTAATAAAAAATAATAATGACAAAGAATCTAAAAATAAAAAATTATCCGATTACATCACTAAGATTGCAAAACTTGGAGGTTATCTTGCACGCGCTTTGGATCCACCGCCAGGTAATATAGTGATGTGGCGAGGTCTATCAGACTAACAGATATTGAATTAGGATTTAATTTGGCGATAAAAAATGTGGGTAATTGAAAGATTGGCGATACGTTTACGACACAACAGAAATTATTGGTAATCTTTATCACATTAATAATTAAAGAATTCAATATAACCAAAAATCAAAATCATTTCGACGGCAAATTATGCGAAATAAACAATGTCTCTATTGTTTCTTCTTTTAGTGCAATACCTGAAATTTCTCGTTTCAAACTTTCAGTTAAAAGAAAATTTAGTTTTTCTGCACCGAGTTTGCTACTCAAACCATCTGGCGTTCGAATATTTGAAATGCAATTTCTAGCACAATCTAAATTTCCTGGCTTTGGCCCATAAGTTAGATAAATCCCTAAACTGTCACTTGCTGTCAATCCCGGCCTTTCTCCAATTATAATGACTGATACTTTTGCCTTTAGATAAAAGCCCACATCATCACTTAATGCGACTCTTGAAAAAGGAGCAAGTACAACTGGGGATAGTCGCAAATTAGTTTGCAACAATCTCTCTTTAATCTTGGACCATAGGGGCAGGAAATGTTTTTCCACAGCGATGGCCGAAAGCCCATCTGACACGATAAAAACCACATCGTAATCTTTATTTATTTTTTCTAAAACAACGCGACTTTCCTCACTTAACCTTCCCCCCAGAGCGGGTTGTTTTAAATAATCAGTCCTAGAGAGAACGTGTGATGTCACTACGATGACTTGCTCTCCCATTGCCTCCAAGTCCATTCGTGTAGAATTCACATTCCATACCGCATGAACTGCATCACGCGCTCTTGAACACGCATAATTAAATTTTAATATTTCCTGAGTTCGAATGGAATTTCCACTATGTCCTAATACCACACGTGCCTTTGTCCATAGCTGAAGTTGCTTCAACGATTTACTCATTTAGAAGTCCTCCATGAAAACCTGACAAACCATTTGTTAGCAGAATATGTCCAGGATCATTTAATCGATTTTTAGAGGAGTCCCAAAGCTTCATCTTAATAAGCCACGCTTCAAATTCTGGTGCTGGTCTTAGCCCTAGAAGAGCACGGATGTAAAGAGCATCATGGAACGAAGTGCTTTGATAATTCAGCATGATATCATCGGCGCCTGGAACACCCATGATGAAGTTGCAACCCGCAACACCCAGCAAAGTCAGCAAGACATCAACATCATTTTGATCTGCGTCAGCGTGATTTGTATAGCACACGTCACAGCCCATAGGCAAACCTAGGAGCTTTCCACAAAAATGATCTTCTAAGCCTGCACGAATAATTTGTTTTCCATTAAACAGATATTCCGGGCCTATAAAACCCACTACAGAATTTACTAATAGCGGCTTAAATTGTCTTGCCACCGCATATGCTCTAGCTTCCATTGTTTGGGCATCCACACCATGATGCGCGTTGCTGGAGAGTGCAGATCCCTGCCCTGTCTCAAAATACATGGTATTATGCCCGACTGTACCGCGATTAAGGGAATTCACCGCCGCGTGAGCCTCCTTAATCAGGCTCAAGCTGACTCCAAAAGCCGCATTTGCTTTTTCTGACCCCGCGATAGACTGAAATACCAAATCTATAGGCGCGTTATTTTCCATTAGTTGAAGAGTGGTTGTAATGTGAGTGAGAATACAAGATTGCGTCGGAATTTCGAATCGCATCCTTAATTCATCCAGCATGTTTAACAAACATAAAATATTAGTTGGATTGTCAGAGGCAGGGTTAATTCCAATGACTGCATCTCCACTTCCAAGCATTAAACCATCTAATATACTGGCAAGAATTCCTTTTAGATCATCGGTGGGATGATTCGGTTGTAGACGAGTAGAAAATCTTCCCGGTAATCCTATCGTACTACGAAAAGAAGTAATCACCCGGCATTTGCTTGCAACGCTAATAAGATCCTGAATTCTCATCAACTTTGAAACTGCAGCTACCATTTCAGGAGTAATTCCATTACGTATGTTTTCTAATACTTCAGACGTAACTTCATAACTTAAAAGCCAGTCACGAAACTCGCCTACAGTCAGATGTGCAATAGGAGCGAAAGATGCATGATCATGTGAGTCAATAATCAAACGAGTGACTTCATCACTTTCATAAGGAATAACTAACTCATTAAGAAAATGATTAAGTGGAATATCAGCAAGTGCATATTGTGCAGCTACTCGTTCTCTCTCGCTGACTGCAGATATACCTGCAAGTGAATCTGATGAACGTTCTGGTGTTGCTTTAGCAAGCAGCGTTTTTAAATCATTAAATAAAAATGTTTCTTGATTTAACGTCCAACGATAAGTCATTGATTGTATCCTCACTTATTGTTATCGGTATCTACTTCGCAACCTTTTCGATAACTTGAAGTTTCTTTAATAAGTATCAATCATTAAAAAATATAAATTTATTTTTTACTTATGATTTTGATACTTGATAAGGTAACTTTAAAATAAATGTTGAACCAAACCCTTCGCCCTCACTTTCTGCTAGTAAAGACCCACCTAATTCTATTGCAGAAATAGAACTAGCATGCAGTCCGAATCCATGACCAGAAGTCTTGGTAGTAAATCCCAATGAAAATATCTTTGATATATTTTCCGCCTTAATACCTACACCATTATCTCTTATGATAATCTCAATATGTTTACCATCTTTATCTTTTCTAATACTAATAAAAATTTGCTTATTAGGAATCTCATGGTCAGACATTAATAAAGCATCTTGTGCATTTAAAAATAGATTCATCAAAATTTGCAGAAGTTTACTTTTATCAGTGTATAGGAATGGTAAGTTTTCAATATCTTTTTTAATGCTGATAACATCGCTTAAGTTACTCATATTCAAAGCAGACTCTACAATCTCATTGATCGAAACTTCTTCTAATAAAATCGAGGACTGACCGATTGATTGCTGTTTTGCAATAATTTCAATGACAAACTGCAAATTTGATCTTAAATTATTAAGTTCATAAGTTGTTTCTACATTTTCTTTTTCTATTGTCTTTGCAAGTGCTCTCAGATAACTTGGGATTAGCTTTCCCTTCTCATCTGTAGTAAAAAAATCATTTGATGTCAAAGAATGTTCTTGTATTAAATTTGCAATGCCTTGAAGTTTTTCTATATAATTGTGGCGCCTAGTTATGTCTAATAACAATCCCGCTGAAGTATTTATGCTAGTTAAAACATTCCCAACATTATGAATAATTGAAGTGGATATTTCAGCCATTCCGGCTTGTCTAGCTGCTATTATTAATTCATCTTTTAATATTTTTTCACGTGATTGCGCTTCTTTACGCTCAACAATTTCTGAAACTAATATAGTGTTAGTTAATTCGAGATCATTAGTACGTTCTCTAACACGCAACTCTAAAGTAGTATTTAATTCAATTAAAGATTGTTGATGCTGTAAGATTTTTTCTCTTGCGACCTTCAATCCTTCTCGTGCATTAACAAGCCCAATGGCAGCATCTTTTATTTCATATTGCATTATATTAAAGTTATTGGCCATTTCGCCAATCTCATCTTGTGAGTTGACAAACACTGGAGTTATATCGACTTTAATCGTTGCCTCATCTAGATTACCTAACCCCAGCGCTTTCATTGCAAAAGAAAAATCTTTTAATGTTCCATGGACTAATTGTGTTGCAGCATTAGAAACATCCTTAACAGACTTAACAATAAGACTAGGCATTACTAAACCTACGCCCAGTGTTAACAAAGCAACTAATATAAAAATATCTTCCAGGATTACCACTAGAGATGAATTAGTATTTGGAATATTGCTAATTGCTATTAAATACCCTATAGCATCTAGACTTAGAACAAATAACATAGCAACAGTCAGTTTAAAATGTAGAGAATGAAAAAATTTTTTTTCTAAATAAATACCTAATTTTTTTTGATCTAATGCAACTCGCCAAATATAAAATATCAACGCTGCATAAATGAAAACAATACCACCGATAACAGGTTGCAAACCATATTGCTGGAATCCGAAAATGGTACACATAACCCAAAAAATGACTCCCGCTAAACCTAGCCTTATAGTCAGTAGCGAAGCTTTATAAGGCCTTGGGTCGTCTGGATTAGTTTTACGTAATAACAATACTGCTACACTAGGAGCACAGATAGCTAAGAGATAAGATAGGTTGGTACCTGCCAATAACCAATTCGGTACGCCATACCAAGTTAAAATAAAGGCTAATAAAAAACTAGCCATCAAAGCAACCCAAGGAGCGCCACTCTTGGTAACTTTGCTAAATATTTCTGGCGCGTAACCATCTGCTGCTATTTGCGCTAATGCTCTGGAGATGCCCGCCAAGCCTGTCGCTGTATAAATCCATGAATTAGTCAGTACAAAAACAACCGCCGCAAATTGAGCTGCCTTAGCATTAAAGATCGAAGAAAGGAATACCGGCACTAGTGCGGTTTTAAGTCCTGCCTGATCTACATTCAGCTTGTCTGGGCCTAAGACACCTAACCATATCACCGGTAGAATAATATAAAACAAACCAGAAAGCGCTGCAGTGACATAAGCCGCCTTGGGTACATTCTTTTCAGGATCACGGGTTTCCCGAACAAAACAAAGCGCATTTTCAATGGCAGGAGCTGAGAAGGCGACCAGATAAAAGCCTGCCATAATGCTTGTAAAGCCGCCAAATATTCCAGGAAAAGGCGATTTCAAATGAAAGTCTATGGCTTGCAACCAATTCACATTGCCTGTTATGACGGGCAGAACGGCTGCAAGAAGAGCCAAAAGAAGCGCCACTGAGGAACTCACTATCATGACTTTGGCAGTCCACTTTATGCCTGTTAAATTAAGCGCTGTAAAAGCAACTAATAGGATCATAGCAAATGGAATTGCAGGAAGGTTGGGGAAATATATTTGGAGAGCTGAAGTACTATAA
The DNA here is from genome assembly GCA_031291255.1 of Gammaproteobacteria bacterium. Lineage (GTDB taxonomy): Bacteria > Pseudomonadota > Gammaproteobacteria > DSM-16500 > DSM-16500 > UBA5158. The sequence continues at coordinate 29,068 of JARLJN010000030.1, read as the reverse complement.
GTTACACCAAAGGCACATGTAGAGCCCCAAGCGACCCAATAACTCACCCCAACCAAACAGGAAAGAGTAGGAGCATAACTACCAAACACATACGCAGAACATGCCGCTATGCCGCCAACACGATTTGGAAACATTAAAACAAGCTCAATCCATCCAGGCAATGCGCACCAAATGACTACTATACCCAGCATTAGAAGCACTAATCCTGCGGTACCTTGGGAAGTTAATAAGCCACTAAAAAGAAGTAAACTTTGATTTAAGCCGCCAAATGCCAACGCAACAAGGCTGATCCAGCCAATTTTGTAACTTTTGCTAAGAGGTGTATTTAAAGGAGCGGTTGTGTCCGTCGAAAATAAGTTTTTCAAATATTATTCTCCAGTTATCCTTAACGAAAGACTAAACACCTAACTCTTTAATAATAATCTCACATATCGCATTGATGGTCAATGAATGATCAGTAAAAACGCTATCTTAACTAATTGAAATTGCTCAATATGACAATTAACAACTATTGTAAATACAATCAGCTCATGTATTATTAAAAATCACACATAAGATGAAACATTAAAGGATTCATGGATGAATATTTTTAACCGCATTATATTAACTAATGTTCTTATCATAACTAGTGTGACTAGCTTGGCCGCAGAACACCCACATCCACTCCCACATACTAAATTAATAATTACACCCGCCCCAGCTAAAATAACCGCGTCACCTGTCACAGGGAATTTTGCAATTACGTCAAATTATATATTCCGTGGTATAAGTCAATCCAACAATCTTCCTGCATTTCAAGGTGGCTTAACCTATACTTTTGCAACAACTGGAATTTATTTAAATATATGGGGCTCTAACGTAAACCAGACTGCTAACAATGGCGCTGTGGCGACTCTTGAAGTGGACCAAGTTGCAGGCATTACAAACAAAATAAAAGATTTTAGTTATGATGCGCATTTTGTTCATTATGCTTACCCAAAAGCAGGGAGATTAAATTACAACGAACTCATTGGTTCAGTCAGTTATCTTTTTTTAACTGGCCTAGTTGGATTGTCAAATAATGTTTTTAATACACATACAACGGGTGTTTATTATAATCTAAATGCTAATTTTGATTTACCACAAAAATTTACTCATTTTAAAGATGTAAGTGCGGGCGGATGCATAGGCTATTACAGCCTGACATCTGCCGCTGGCAAAAGTTATAATGATTACATGCTTTATGTGAATAAAATAATTCATAACTACGTGCTCACTCTGAAATGGACTAACACCAATCATCGATTATTGAATAACTCACTTGATGGAAGTCACTTTATAGCAGCAGTAGCAGTTAATTTTTGAAGAAAATTAATCGATATATGCCATAACTACCAGTCCTGAAGCGCGAGTTTCCGGCCCTATATAAATCAATCAATTACAGAATCGACAAAAAATTATCGGCAAGCAATTGAGATATAGAGAGGAAAAATTTATGAGTGATGTAAATAAACTTAATTTACGTATTTTGGTTATTGATGATAATCCCGAAATTCATAAAGATTTTATAAAAATTTTATCGACAACGAGCAATCAAGATAACAACGAGCTAAATAGTCTTGAAGATAAATTATTGGGAAATAAAAAAACGACTGATTTTATATTGCCTCGATTTCTTATAGACGTAGCTTCTCAAGGTCAAGAAGGTGTTGCTCTCATCAAAAAAGCAATTGATGAAGGCAATCCTTATGCTCTTGCATTTGTTGATATCAGAATGCCACCCGGTTGGGATGGTATTGAAACGATAGAACACATATGGGAATTAGATCCAGATATGCAAATTGTAATATGCACAGCTTATTCAGATTATAGCTGGGAAGAAACTGTGCAACGACTTGGGCAAAGAGAAAATTTGTTAATTTTAAAGAAACCATTTGATAATGTTGCTGTACGCCAATTGGCTTGTGCTTTAACTAGAAAATGGCAATTAATCCAAGAAAGTCGTATTTATACAATATCGCTAGAAGATCGAGTTAAAGAGCGTACTCTTCAGCTTGAACAATCACTTTCTGTCGCACGGGGCACGTTAGAATCTTCTGCAGATGGAATTTTAGTGATAAATGAGTCTAATAAGATCATCGATTATAATAATATTCTTATTGATATGTGGAAAATCTCAAAGAGCATGTTAGATCTAAAAGATGGCGCGGCTTTATTGGAATATATTGCTAGCCAAATGGAAAATTCAGAACAATTTCTCAAACTGCTACAAGAGCTTTCTCTACAACCAGATGTTGTTAAACTTGATAAGTTAAAAACTGTTGATAACCGGTACTTTGAACATTATTCGCAACCTTATAAACAGAACGGTAAGTTAGCGGGTAGAATTTGGAGTTTTCGTGATATTACTAAGCGTGCATTGCTCGAAGATAAATTACATTATTATGCAACTCATGATGAGCTTACAGGGCTACCTAATCGTGCAATGTTAGCTGACGCAATTGTGAGTGCCATCAGTAAAGCGAAACGGGATAACACGCTGGTCGGTATCATTTTTTTCGATTTAGATCGTTTCAAATTAGTGAATGATAGTTTAAGTCACAGTATAGGCGACGAGCTACTGAAGCAAGTTGGTATAAGGTTATCCCCTTGTGTTAGAGCAATGGATACTCTCGCTAGGCTCGGTGGCGATGAATTTGTCTTAGTCGTTCCTGCTATCGCAGACAAGCGAGATATGGCGCGAATAGCAATTAAAATATTAGCTAAGTTTGCAGAACCATTTTTATTACTCAAGCATAAAGTGAATGTGACGCCAAGTATAGGTATCAGTATTTATCCTATAGAAGGCAAAGATCCCGAAGAGTTATTACGACATGCTGATATTGCGATGTATAGAGCTAAGACATTAAAAGGAAATCAATTTCAATTTTATACTAAAGAAATTGGTAAACAGAGCATGGAGCGATTAGAAAAAGAATCAGATTTACGGCAAGCGATAGCGAACAACGAGTTCTTTTTACTGTATCAGCCAGAATATGATCTTCAATCAAAACAATTAATTTCAGTGGAGGCGCTAATACGTTGGCAGCATCCAACCAAGGGTTTGATATTACCATTGGATTTTATTCCATTGGCTGAGGATACTGGGATGATAGTTGAAATTGGCACGTGGGTTTTATACGAGGCCTGTAGGCAAAATAAACGTTGGCAAGAAGCTGGATTACCTAGAATACGAGTTGCTGTGAATGTCGCAAGTCAACAGCTAAGTAATCCTGATTTATTTAGTATTATTCAGGCCGCTTTGAAGGAGACAGAATTAGAGCCATGCTATTTAGAACTTGAGCTGACTGAAAATGTTATTATTAGTAATGCAGAATCGTTAAAAACGATTGAGGAGCTAAGCAAGTTAGGCTTACATATTACTCTTGATGATTTTGGTACTGGGTATTCTTGTTTAAATTATTTAAGAACTATGCCTGTTAATACTATTAAAATAGACAAGTCATTTGTGAATAGTATCTCTAAAGAAAAAGGGGATGAATTTATTATCCAAGCAATTATTTCTATGGCTGATAGTCTAAATTTAAATATTTTAGCGGAAGGCATAGAAACGAAAAAGCAATTAGAGTTTTTGAAATCTAAGCAATGCGGATCGGGTCAGGGGTTTTATTTTAGTGAGCCTATAGCAGTTGAAGGGATTGAAGATATTTTAAGGTCTAAGAATTTAAATTAAAGTTTGATCTATACTATACATATGAGGTGTAAAGTGGATAATAAAACTCAAACCACAAAGTTGCATTGTAAGCGTATAGGGATCCTTTCAACTACCCACATTTTTTGATATAAACTTAACCCCTTAAAAAAAATAGGTGTCAAGTATCCTCACCCACAATAGGTGTCAAGTATCCTCACCCACCAATTTTAGACAATAGGTGTCAAGTATCCTCACCCACCAATTTTAGACAATAGGTGTCAAGTATCCTCACCCACCAATTTTAGACAATAGGTGTCAAGTATCCTCACCCACCAATTTTAATTTATCATTTAAAAAATCAAATATCACAGTATAATTTACCTTCCTCAGCATCCCACAATCAATAAACTCCTAAATCAAACCTCAAACCTCTGCAGATATTCCTAAACTTTTTATACCTTAACTAGATAAGAGAAAAAAATATTCTCCAGATTGCTTAATAGATATTGTGAAAAATTATTTTGAAATAGAAATTAATAAAATGAAAGATAATAAACAGGGAATAATAAATATCCCGCGAATACATGTGGAAAATATCCATCAATTGATTAATGAAGCTGATGGTTGGGTGAGTAGGCCGACGGTACTTCCCCATCGGCCTACTCACCCAATTACTAATTATATTTACACAGTAATTGAAGTTATTTGACACTATCACTAGCATGATGTTCTGTTTTAAAAAAACCACGCCCATCCGAAATTATTTATTTATTCTTAAGCGCATCTTTTATTTTTTTCAGCACTTTTGCTGTCACCTTTTCTTGAGCCTCAAGTTTACTAACATACGCTTGAGTTACCTTCATACGCATAGCTAACTCTTCCTGCGTAATACCAGCATTAATGCGCGCCAATGCAACAGGATTATCCACGTAATCTTTTAGCTCAAAAGGAACATAATCACTGCTCTTATCTTTTTTCTTTAATGCTTTATCAATTTCAACACGCAAGGCATCGTAGATTTTAATAGGCAGCAACACATATTCAACTTTACCTTCTACCGATTTAATAATTTGTAAATTCATTTATATGCACCTCCACGTGGCTTTACTTTCTCTATCGCAATAATTTTCACATCATCATCTCTATCAAAAATAATCCGCCAATCGCCTACCCGCAACCGATAATATAACTGCCCCTGTAATGGCTTAATATCTAGCTCCGGATTATCTGGATTCTCCCCTAGCAACTTAATCTTTTCAGCAATCCGATTACGATCTGGCCGAGACAGGCTTATTAATACCTTTTTACCAGCTTTTTTATAAGTCCAGTTCGCGTGACTTTCACGCAAACTAACTTACTGAATATTTTTTTATGCCACTTATAGCAAAGATATCAAACTCATCGGCTTTGGCTTGTTAAATCATTATAAAACTCATTCAAATGTTTAATAAAATTATCTGGCTGCTCAATCTGACTCGAATGACTAGTTGACATCACAATTAACTGAGCCCCACGAATACTTGCAGCAAGCTCTTGTGATTCTTTCAACGTAGCGAGCCTGTCCTCTTCTGATCCGATAACCAGGGTTGGGACATTAATCGTATTAATCCAATCTCGTGAATCGAAATCATAAAGCGCTTTTAGCTGTCTTGTGTAATCAGACAAGGATTGTGGATAAGGATTATCACTAGAGATTTTACGAATAGTTTCTATAAACTCAGGTGTGAGAAATTTTTCAGAAAACAACCAAGGGATAATAGCATCTAGAATATCAACAGATGATGCGCCTGATTGATGCAGTATTAAAATATCAGAAAATACTTTTCTACTAAGATCATTACATTTTTTAAACGTATTACATAATGCAATTGAACTGATTTCACCTGAATATTTTTTTGCAATATCCTGAGCTATAGCCCCACCCATAGAATGTCCAACTACATGAGGTTTTTTAAGGCCAAGCTTGCTAATTAATTCCATAGTATCATCTGCCATTGTTTCGATACTAAAAGGTTCGCCAGAATCAATTGTTTGACCCACACCACGGTTATCAAAAATTAAAACTTGATACTGCTTAGCTAATTTATCTAAGACTGTAAACCAAGCATCATGCTCAGCTTTAAGACCTGATATTAAAACTAATGGTATACCAGTTCCATGCAGTTCATAATAAAATTTAGTGTTGTTAATATTAAGTGTAGTCATTATAAAACCTCTAGACCTGACATCTTCCATCTTCAAAATGAGTAATAAAAAAAATTACGCCGCCAAGCTATCATCAATAATAAACGATACTGGCTTACCTAGCTTCGCCAACATATTCACTAGCACATCAATCGTAAATAATTGAATTTTTCCTCGTTTAAGATCACTCATTCTAGGCTGGGCAACACCCAAAAGTTTAGCTGCCTTGGCTTGTGTTAGTTTTTGTTTTTCAAGCTCCTGCTTGATCGCATGCATTAATGCAGCACGAATTTTCAAATTACTTGCTTCCGCAACATCAAAACCTAAGTCATCAAAAACACTGCCTTTAGTAACATGCGGCTTCATAATAACGATCTCCTGATTTGCAACATTTCGACATATCGCTTTTTTACAATATCAATTTCTTTCTTGGATGTTTGTTGTGTTTTTTTAACAAAGCTATGCAACACATAAACTGCTTCTTGAAACTTTGCCACATAAAATACACGGCATTCATTTTCTTCATGAATACGTATTTCATTTACGCCCTGCCCTACAGCAACTATTGATTTCCAATCTACAGGATCAAGTCATTTTGAACTTTATCGAGGTTATATCCAACTCTCGACGAACATTAATAGGATACCTTTTAACAACCTCATGTGTTCCTGCAAGCCATATAATTTTTTTCAAAATCAAAATTCCATATCATTAACTATATAAAATTTTATATAATTAATCAAGATACACTTATATAAATTTTATATATGGGGAGATAAGCTCTGATACCAGGATGAAATATGTTTGTTATGTATTATCAGGGAGTTGTAACGATGCCCCCAACAACATAAATTGTTACACACTAAACGGGCTTTCATATGAACATCGCAACAAAAAGAAAAAACACTGCACTCATCTGCATTCCATTAAATTCTCCGTGACCGAGTGTGAAGTTAATCAAATAACACACTAAAGGCGCCAGTGGCATGAAGGATAACGCTTTAACAATAGTAAGATTTTTCAAACCGACTTGAAATAAAGTGAGCGGGACTATCACACTAATCAGTGACAATACTGCAAACTCACTATAATCAACCGGCGTTAATATTTTCCATTCATTAAGAAAAATACAGAGTAAGAAAGTCACGATAACAGTTAAATAAAATCGCAACGATAAGATTTCCATTGTAGTAAATGCATTTACAATACGCTTAGAATAAATTGAATAAACCGTACCTGATGAACCACCTACAAATGCCAACAATAAACCCAGAAATAATTTTGAGTTATGATAAGTGTATATCAGCAATATTAAACCAACAGATAACATAATAGATTTGAGTATCTTGTTACGAAATAAAATCGCTGCTGAAATTGGCATGGCACATAAATAAGTAAACAGATACAACTCAGGCGGTAAATACTTCAATGATAAAAATGTAAATATCCAACAAATAGCAGTCGTCACATTCAACATAAAAATAGAATAAGCGTGATTTTTTATAAGCGCAATTTTACTAAAAGTACTAAATGATATAGCCGAGTAAACCAATAGACAAAACAAAAAAGTATTACACGCAGACAACAATGGTGTGATTTCTTGGGTTGTTGCATGTATGACTATACTCGAAACCGCGGTAACCAGCGCATAAATAATCATCGCTAAATTACCCGTCAATTTATTTGATAAATTCATAATATTATTCTGCCATCTCAACTAAATTAAAAGTTCGCATGTATTCGAAATCCTGTCGCAAAATATTTTTGTCTTTATGATAAAAGACTGCATGAGCCATTTTACCAACTATGCTATTACACTCTTCTGGTAAAACTATATCACCCACCTTGCGAAAACTGGTCAACTCATAACGACTTTTCACTGAAGGTGTATTAAACTTATTTATCTTTCCAGACATCAATGGGAACATCACCCAAAATGCATTTTCTTTTTTTTCATTTTTTGGCAATTCTACCGTTAAATCAGATTGCATAAAAAAGTCCATATCCATTAAATTTATCGAATGATTAATTGGATAAATGAAATTTATCATACCACCCGGTGGTCGCGCAGATACTTCAAGAAATACTAATTCATTATCATTGGTAACGAATATTTCCATATGATTTATTAAATTTTTTGAACCTAATGCTATCAATGCGCGACGCGCAAATCCGGTCAGTGATTGTGCCAGATCGCTACGCTCATCTAACGGGATAGAACCTAATGATTTACCTTTTGTGTAATCATGGTTAGGACATGAGTATTCATTTGCACTAATAAAAGTAATTTTATTATTTTGCATACAAGAATCGACATGATACAAGTTACCTTCTATATACTCTTCAACTTCGAATTTCGTAGTAGCATTTTCTGATTCATTATAAAATTTAAGATAATCAGCCTCATTTTTTATGATATACACGCCAAAGCTGCCACAGCTATCAATAGGCTTGATTACAAAAGGCAATCCAATAGCATTCGACAACCCTACAAAGCTATCTTCAGCCTTTAAAAATTGGAAACGCGGAACTCTTACACCCGCATCTTTTAGGATATCTTTCATTTTGACTTTATCACGAAATGCAATCATATCTAAATCAGTATTACCAGATAAATTATATTTCTTACGCAAATGTCCAGCATGCAAAAGATTAAATTCATCAGTGCAAATAATTTTGACTTCATCTGTTTGATCCATTTCATTTTCAACAATTTCACACAGTTGATTAAAATTAAATTCTGCCAAAAACCCATCTTTAGATTCTGCATTCAATGAATAAATTTTATCGAGATATGGCAACACATGATTACCAATGCGATCTTTGAAATGCTGATCCAATACAGCAACAAATCGCACTTGATGCACCTCTTTTACTCGCCTAAATAATTCATCAGAATAAAAATCTGAAAATCTTAAATTTAACAAAATTATCGTTGTTCTTTTCATTATTCTTTCCTCGTTTTATTATTATAAAGCTTTACCGCAACTCCAACCGCCATCACAAACCAAAACTGAACCGGTCATAAAATCATTCTCTAAACAGATATCAATTAGAGAATTCAAATGATCTGGTTGACCCCAATGCGCAACAGGCGTATTTTTTTTAATGAGATCAAGAGTAATCGGATCTGTAAAATAAGGTGCAGTTAAAGGCGTCTCAATAATGCCAGGAGCAATCGCATTGACACGGATGCCATATTTTCCATATTGAAATGCCAATTGCTTGGTTAAACCAATAATGGCATGCTTGGATGTCACATAAGCAGCACGATCTGGCTCACCTAGCAATCCAGAAACACTGGCAATATTAATGATAGATAATTTTTTATTATCGGCTAATGCATCTTTTATTAAATGTTTTGACAATATAAATGGCGCAGTTACATTTATGTTTAGTACCCGTCCCCACTCATTAACTTCTAATTCATGTGGTGGAACAATTTCACGAATTCCGGCCGCATTAATTAATGCATCATATTTTTCATCTGATCTTAAAAAAAACTTGTCAATTTCTTCTATTGAACTTAGATCTACAGATACATATTTTACTTTATCAAGTTGCAATGAATTCCTATCCAGCACAGTAATTTCATGCTCTGCTATTAAGTTTTCAACCATTGATTTTCCAATACCTGATGCGCCGCCTGTGATTAAAATTTTCATGCGGCATTATGCTCTTCATTATTTATCTGCGCGTCACTCGATTCTACAGTAAATAAAATAACATCGCGCACAGAGACACCTTCTCTAGAGCCCAACGGTGTGACAGCGTGATAAACTGATTTATTCAGCACTAAAGTGTCAAGATCATTTTCAAGTCGAATCACATGAGTCACTTTTTTATTATCATCTGCAATCAAATTATCACCACCCAATGCACTACGACTTAAACCAATTAAATGAACGAAAACTAATGGTTCATCATCTTTATGTAACCAATCCGGTGAACTAAAACTCGCACTATCTTGATTCACAAGATAACGAATGAAATGCATCCCTATCGTTAATGTGTCAATTTTTTTTAATGGAGCATACTCACTTATCATGTCTAAATTTTTATTAATTAGCGTTTGTATAATAGGAATTTCCAGTATTTTTTTATCCATCACTTTAAACTGACGAACTTTTCCACCATCAATTTTATTTGAGACTGTTGTTTGAAAATATTTTTGATTTTCAGCCAAATCAAATTGATTGGTTAATCTGTCCCATCGCATCTTTAAATAACAGCGTTTTCTAAATAAGCAGTTTTGATCTATCTCAAGATCCAAATCGAATATTTTTTTCAAGTCATGAAGTGAAGGAGAATTTTCTACATCAAGATAAGCACTATGATCAATAAATTCAAATCCACGCTCAACAAAGGTTTCATCTAACATAGTTTTTCCTCATTGTTATTTTTAATCATATATAAACAAATCAATGCACCCAGCATATACAATGGCAAAATAGAAAATGCACATCTAAAATTTCCTTCTGTAAAATGATGCAAACCATTTACCATTTGACCAGTCCAAGTATAGTCTAGAATTTTCCCCACTAATGGCTCAGTAAACGAGCCTAACAATGCATCTCCAGTATTAATAAGAGAAACAATAGTTGCAGTTAATCTAAACCCATTCATTTCTTTACCTAATGCAAAACATGACATAAATGCGCCGGTACCAAACCCAAAAACAAACAGAACGCAGCCCAGCCACCATAGAGGCAAATTAGATATAAATAACACTATCATTAACGAAATGAGCGCTATAGCTGTACCCAATTTCATTACTCTTATTCGCCCAAGTTTATCGGCAAAGAATCCGAACACGGGTGCGCCTAATGCTAAGCCCAGAAAAATACAGGATGTAAATGAAGCTGCTTGCGTTAGATTTAAGTGATAAGCTTCAATAAAAAACGGATTACCCCACAATCCACCGAGTACCGCGACTGGTGTAAATGCTAAACCACTATAAAATGCTAACATCCAGTTTTCTCTTTTTTTCAGTAGTATCAAAAATTCTTTTATCTTAATCACTGGATTACTATCTTTTGTTCTTACTGAATCTACAGTTGTTTTGTTCTTGTCTCGAACTATTAAGAAAAACAAAGATGCCAACACAACACCTGCCAAACTGCAGTCAATTAAACTTTGTTGCCAACCTTGATTCGCCACTAAATAAGCAAGTGGAATCTGTCCGCACAGTGCGCCAGTCATAGCGCCTGTTGCTAACAAACCATCAACTAAAGCCATTTGATTTGGCCTAAACCAAAGTGACGTCATTTTCATATAACTTACAGTTGCAAAAGCTGCTCCAACACCGATTAATGTGCGGGCTAATTCTGCAATTAATAATATTTTAGTGTTGGCGAATATCATTGTGCCTAATGCACATATGCTAATCGCCATGCCTGTAATTAAACGTGGGCTATAGCGATCCAATAAAGGGCCAGCAAACAATTGTGCAATTAGGTATGCATAAAAATACGTTGCTGCTAAATTTCCTAATCCTGCACCATTGACATGAAATACACGCATCAAATCAGAAGTCATGACACTGGGTGAAACTTGCAAAACAAACTTATAAAATGCGAATGCGGAACACAATATAACAATTAGCCAGGGGTAATAACTGCTAGAAAATATGCTGGATCTATTTTTTAAATGATAATTTGTGAAAACAAACTGCTTACTTACAAATTGCATAACTTCCTCGTAATTTATCTAAAATTAATTTTTTAAATTTATTTATTAGGTTGACTCTAAATCTTCAACTATATTTTTCTTTACAACATTACGATAAAGATCTGCTCTTACCGAACGATGCAATTCAATTACTCTTCGTGATAAATCTAGAATAGGATATTCATTAGAGCCAGTAGCAATTTCATAAAGAATATCTTCTGGTATTTTCGTGTAACACGCGATTCCGGAGAGTGTATATTCCTTAGTTGCCAGAATGTCATTAATCACACACCGTATAAAATTTGATTCAATCATTGCCTTCTCCATTTCTGCGTTCATTTTTAATATTCGAAAATAATTTTTATGCTCTACTTTATAAATATCTTTGATCTCTTCACATATGCGTGAATATAACTCTGCTTCTAAAATAAAATTTTCTTCTCTTGTGAGTTTTTTTGAATTTACACCTAGCAAATTACACAATGGTTCTGGTGATGCCATGTTTTTCTTGTCCTTTTTTTTTTATTTTTATATAACTAAACGGTTTTTCAATATCGCAAAATGCATATTTTTTTTGAATCATCTCGGATATGAAACTAAATAATTTTATAAATTCATATACACTTTTACTCTTTAATCAAGCTAAGTGATTTTCTTATAAATATCTCTGCGAATATAATGACAAGGGATGATTAGAAAAGAGTGATATAACTAAATTAATACTTATTGATTTATATAATGGGATGCGATTTTCATTAATGCTTACACCTTCATTCTCGTTTTTTATAAATTGAGCCTGATAGGAATTCTTAGACATACTCTTAAAATAATAATGCGCTGCTCTCATTTTTGTTGTGCCTTTTAAAAAAAATTGTTTACTATATTATTTGTTATCAGAAACTTCATTCTTAAAATTTCAAGAAAAGATTTTATCTAATGCTTTCATCCTTACACCATAACTTGCTAATACGATGTGATAACTTTACTAGCTAAAATTCTTCAAATAAAATTTATGCTGAGATTAAAACATTGATAGATATTATTTTAAATTGTAAAATTACATGGCTAATTTAGCCACGTAATTTAATGCACTAATAATGGACAGTATTTTTTATGCTTACAATGTATGATGAAAAAAAGGGGTTAGTAAAAACCTACTGGGAAGATATTCGGCACCGTATTGTTAAAGTGGCACCTGAATTTGCTAAAATTGTTGATGGATTATCACCTAACAAATCATATCCACTCTATATGGCATACTACCCATACGGCGATTTAAAAGGTGATACCATAAGCCCATTCCTCCCAAAGATTGATGGTGGAAATTATCGATTAAGTGATAGAAATATTCCGAAAGATGTTATGAATGATCTCGGGTACGGAAGTAATAGCTCTCCACTTGGGATGCTATTAGAAAAAAAATTAGAATACTTTATTGATTTGAAAGACTTGGGAATCACAATACCTTGGCAAGTTATTTCTCCTGGTTCGTTCTTCCCATTAAGTTGTATTTTATCAATTAATTCAAATCGAAACTATTCGCCAAATGGTATTTTAACTGCGGTTTCTGGTGGCCGATCAGTATTTATGCTACCTAAAATAGGGTGCTTTACAAACCATCAAATGCTGCAAAGAGATTATAGCGTACAATCACCGCCACCCAAGTCACTTTACGACCACTGGAATATATTTAAAGAAATTATCAACAGCAACACAACTAAAAATAAATGGCAGTCTTGTGTTGTTTACTTCTCTCAAAAATGGGTCGATAAAATACATAATGATAAAGCATGGCATCCATTGAAAAAATTGTTATTAGAATTAGGGTGGAAAAAATATGAATATGAAAGAAATCATTTATATTACAATTTTGCTTACTCATTGATTCAAAATAGCCGTAATTTAAAACCAAATCCATATCTTGTTGATACGGTCAGTCATTTACTTACCATAGCTGTTGGCGCTGTACCAGGGTATGCACCGGCTTGTGACAATAATTTACTACCACTGGACACACTACAAGAAGCATTTGTTGAATCATATGGGCAGAAAAAATATATACCTACCATCATGGCACCAGCTCATTTTCATCTTGATAATCGCAAGACCCATCCTGTGTATTATTCACTCCAGTCCCCTACTACGCTATCGTTTTCGCCAAAATCGAGAAAACTATCTAGTACGATATTCGAAATTCGTGAATTGAAACACTTAGTTGATATATTTACTAGCGAATTAGCAAAAGAAAAAAATATACTATCGGATACAATCATTCATGAGGCAGCAAAAAATGTTGCATTCAACTTTTATCATAATAATATAGACCGACATAACCTTATAGAACAATCGAAAAATTTAATACATCATGACGAACGATTCAGCGCAAAACACGCATTTAAGTCAGCGGATAATTCTATCTTTGCTTGTGATTCCCCATTCGTAAGAGGATGTATTAGTATTGGATTAAAAAAATAACTGCTTCTGACTCATGTTATTTTTTTAATTTTTTCTAACATTACTAAATCTGGAATGGGTTGCTTGTTTGGCGGAACATAAAGTGTTGCTATACGGCCTATTTTTGTTTGAGCTAATGCTCTCAATAAAACTTTATCAATTTTAGGCTTAAATCCTGGATACTGAGCTGCCTCATAAACAACTATTTCATGATCTAAGGAATATTTTTCACTTAGATATTCTACCAATATTGCCAATCCGTTTAGAGGATCATGATATCCAGGTTGGTTTAACACACCTATTACACTAGATTGCCATAATATTAGATGGCTGCTTGAATCATACACTCTGCGATAAATTATAAAATCTGTTGCTTCGAATGATTGGCATCCACATGAACCTGGATCAATTCGAAGATCTGCATAAAGACAATCTTCTGAAGAAATCCCTGGCATAATAACTGCATTATATCCATTTTGAATTGCCATATTAGTTGCATACAACGCTGGCTGAGCAAATACTGTTGGGTGTCCGTACATCACAACACAAAGAGTTTCATATTTTTTTAAATTATCAAATATATATTCTGCAATTAATAAATAATTATCGTGTCGAGCTTTATGTTTCGTATATAAAAAATCTAATGATTCAGCAGATTTGTTTGCCTGCTCAATCCAGCTCTGCATTGCTGGCTCATTTACTAAGTAAAGAACTTTATCAGACTTTTCAATGCAGGCTTTACTTTCTATGGTTAAGTGTGACATGAACTTAATGCCAGACCCAACTACAATCAATGTGTTTTTATTCATGGTATTTTAAATAGTGCTTCTTAAAAAACAGCTACGTGAACCTCATTAGCGTAAAACTTTTTATCTGATATAAATGATTTAAGTATTTCACTATTATTTATTTCCATAGCTTTCTGAATATCACCGTGCATTCCCGTATTTTCACCTGGCACTGTTTTATTTGGAAGACTATTAGCTAACTCAATAAGAAAATCCACAACACTCATAATAACTCCCCTAAAATTTCATCTTTTTTAATCATATCATTATATTTTTGTTTTGATACACGCTTATTTCGCAAAATAAGTGGCACCAAACATGCTAAAAGCAAAAACAAACAACTAGCAATAAAGAAAAACTGTACTAATTTTATACTACTCTCCACAGAAAGTCCACCCTTATTTATATAAGGCAATACAAATTCATTTCCGATTGTGCTTGCTAACAGAACCCCAATGCATATATTCACCCTAGCTACACCTGTCATTAAGCCCCTTAAAGATTCTTGTATCAATTCACCAATAAAAGAATCCCCTATAGCAGAAATAAATAACTCACCAAACGTCAAACAAACTAAATACCCTAATACACTCAGTGATGATAGCTTTGCTAAACCAATCGAGGAATATAACCCAAGCGTCATTAACACAAATCCAAAAAATACGAATAAAAATCCTATCGTGAAATAATTTTCTGAATCATTAAATATTTTTTTACTTTTTATTAACATTGTTAAGATTGGAGCGAATACTAGGATCACGACAGAATTAATATTAGTAAACCATTGTGGTGCAAAATAAATATTGAAAAGATTTCTTTGTACGCTATTTTCTATTAACTGCATAATTGCAATTGGAGTTAACATATAGAATGTCCAAAAAATAATAGTTAATAATGAAAAATAGATGAACTTAATTAAATTTTGTTTTTGATCGTGTCTTGATTTAGTCAATGCATAATACATAATCAAACAAAACATTATTATTGTAAAACCTGTTATAAAATTATGCATAACATTTGCATAATGAAATAACATATCAATAACTGCCACTAATAATATAATAATAAATGCACCTATCATGATCTGATGCCATGCTGACTTGCTTATTCTCGAACTAACTTTTGGCTCTTTAATAAAAATAATCGTAAGAATTAATGACAAAACAACAAGGAAACTCATTAAAATAAATAAATAAAAATAGCTATTAGTAATTGTTGAAAACCCAGTTAAAAAATACCCTAGCATGAATCCTAAATTCATGCCGACATAATTCCATATAAATGCAACTCTTCTTTGTATTTTTTGATTAATAGTGAACAATTGCGTTAAAAATATATTTAAACAAACATTTGACACGCTACTCATTAAAAACAGTGATAAGCCAAGATATAAGTTATTATTTATTAGTAACAAACAGCCAATAAAATTTGAGATTGTGCCAATTACATATAATTTTTTAAACGATATAAAATGATTAGCAATTATCCCACCAATTAATGGCAAAAAGTAATTTATTGATAGAAACAAACCAGTTACCAGGGATGCTGATTCTTTCGAAAAAAACTGATTTTGTGTTAAATATATCGATAAACCGGAATAAAATACTGCAAAAGAAATGGTAGAAGTTATTTGTATAAAAAAAATTGAGATTATTTGCCCGCGCACATCTTTTCTATCTAATTGTTTATTTGAAGTTATGTTCATTACAAAATCCATTACCATACTTATTTTTTCTACGAACTTATTGCATCGTTTTCTGTCATCATTAGCGCATAGGCGACCACTTACGAAATACTGGGCGCGGTACTAATTATTTTTAGAATGCAGATATTAGCATAATGGTTTGTATTTATCCAAATCTTCTAAAATTGATCAATCCATTCGGGCATTGAAATTTAAGACTAATAATTTAACGAAGCATTATCTTTTTAGCTGTATTAGAACCAGCCTAATTATGTAGTTAATATCTATTAATGTACTATTATATACGGTATAATAGGTCAAATAAAACATATTCGTCCATTTCTGATTTTATTTTGACCTACGGCACTAGCTAACTATTTCTAAAAATAATGGCTTTTCACCGATCAGGAAGATCCCAACATGAAATCCGCTTTGATTTGAATTGATTCATTCAGCAACATGAGCAAACAGAACCATGAAAAACCCCTACTCAAACATCCCCTCTACCATATGGCTACTTGCCACCGTAACTTTAATTAGTCGCAGTGGAAGCATGGTTCTTGTATTCCTGCCTTTATACTTAACTCAAAAGCTGCATTTTAATCTGATGCTAGCAGGTCAGATGTTAGCTTGTTATGGCTTAGGTGAAATTGCAGGTTCTTACTTAGGCGGAACTCTTTCTGATAGATTTGGATATTTACGCATTCAAAGCATAGGGTTACTCTTAACAGGGATATTTTATCTTGCTTTCGAGTTACTCCAAATTAAAATAGAAATCATAACTATCATATTTCTTGTTGGCCTTCTCACTGCCAGCATAAGACCCGCGACCGGCTCCAACATTGCAAAACACACAACGCCTGACAATAGAGCTCAGTCATATGCATTAAATTATCAAGCCCTGAATTTAGGGAGCGCTTTAGGTCCTGCAATTGGCGGAGTACTTGCAAGCTTCAATTATGCTTGGTTATTTAGAATAGATGGCACTGCTAACATCCTTGCAGCTATAGCCTTGTTAATATTCTTTTACAAGCGTAATGAAGCACCCTCACCCACTCTTAAAGTTGATCTTAATCACAATTTACTTCCCTGGCAGAATAAATCGTTTCTTATTTTGCTTGTATTAGTTTTATTAATTGGCTTATGTTTCTTCCTTTTCTCTAATGTGTATCCATTTTTCCTTAAAGAAAAATATTTAATTTCAGAATCCAAAATAGGTTTAATACTCGGAATAAATGGCCTCCTCGTTATTTTGTTTCAAATGCAAATAACAGCTTTTTTAAAAAGGTTTAATTCACTGCGTGTTGCTGGGATAGGTGGAATAATCATTGCACTTGGTTATTTCATATTGCCATTTTACTCAGGATTTAATTATGCGGTGATATCTATCATCCTTATCAGTTTAGGCGAAATGATATCAATGCCTTTTCTTTTTGATTATGTCGTAAAAATTGCTCCTGCTGAATCAAGAGGGAAGTATCTTGGACTGTTATCCTGCACATTAGTCTCTATCCCACTTACACTCACCCCAACTTTAGGCATGTTTATATATCACAAATTTGGCTCTACTTTTCTTTGGTGTGGTATTGGAGTAATTGGTTTAGTCATTCTGATTATGTCGGAATTAATAAGTAAGAAATCACATAATCTAATTTGAATAACGTCATTTAATATTGTGAGATCTCAACATGAGCTCCAAACCTACACGCCAAGCCTAATTAATTGATTTTATTTCTCAGCATACATGTTCATTACAATGATTTCATTATTCTTCATAGCATCTGAAATTAGCTGGTAACCTTCTACTGAGTCTCGCCATAATTTTTTGCTAAATTTTTTCTGAAAAACATTAGCAATTTTTTTATCTCGTAACTTCTCAGCAATTTGAAAATTATAATTACTATATTGCATGGATACATTTTTTGTTCGGATATTCTGAAAGCCTGCGCGTTCAATCAGAGTTAGATAGCCTTGTTCTGATGTAGCAAATAATGTTAAATCTTCAGTTTCACATAATTTTTTTACACCATCACTCCACAAATTATTACTTGGGCTTAACCAGTCATTTATTACTAAGCTGCCTCTAGGTTTAAGAACGCGATACATCTCATTAAACGTTTCTTGCTTATCTTGAAGATGTACTAACACACCCTTACTATAAACTATATCAAATTCATTATTATTAAATGGAATTTTTGGAAAATTTTCATAAGTCACAAAATGTAATAAATTTTTTAATGCGGCAGAAATTTTCTTATTAGCTTGTATTGCCATCCAAGGGTTGATCTCTAAGCCAGTAATATCAGCGCCAAACGTGGCTGCCAGATAATAAGCTACACCTGCTAAACCAAAACCTATATCCAAACATTTTTTTTGATTTACGTGTACATCTTTGAACATTTCTTCTATGGCTTCAGTACCTCCTTCGGACATCATGCCTTTACCATAAGCAAATTCTAGCATTGCGCAGTAGTCTTCAGGATATTCTTGGATAATTTTATCGATGTTCATAGATACCTACATATTATTAATTTTATTTTTTGATAAAGGCCTACAAAGACTTTACAGCTGTCTCGTCCTAGATAACAAAAGTCTTCAATTATAGCTCTTTCACGATTCATGTGCAAAAAAGCGTAAAAACAAGTATTATAATTATTATACAAAAAATCAAAAATCATTAGGGATAACGATATGGCAAATCAAAGTAGCTGGCATGAAGGCAACAGACCTCCTCAAGATGGTGTATATTTGGTTCGCATTACATCAGAAGAAGAATGGGTATTAGGTTTTGGTGGTCATCCACAAATATTAGTGGCAAGTTATAAGAAGAACGAAAACTCTTGGGCAGTCCATGGTGCGATTCTTCCAATTCATGACTTTGGAGAAGACGTAATTGCCTGGCACGAGCTACCACCTGTATAAAGAATTTAAGAAAATTGGGTATTGTAGGCTAATGACTAATTTTGATTTGCCAAACGCTCCCTGCTGACGAATATTAGTTACCAATTTTTATAGATCTAATTTTCTTACTGTACTCAATGGAAGAAACAATCGATGACGAGTATCTGGTAACTCAATGAAACCATATTTTTTATAAAACGTCACAGCAGCATCATTTTTAGCATCAACGATAATCGCAACAATACCGATTTGATCGCTCACTGAAAGGCTACGCTTTAAAGCATCCAGCAAAAGATAAACACCAATTTTTTTACCTTGGCGGCTTTCTTCTACTGCCAATCTCCCTAGCAAAATACCTGGCAATATTGGATAACGGGGTAATTTCCTAACAAGCTCATCAGGAAGCTCCCCTGGAAATATACCCATAGAAGATAGCGTATAATACCCCAATACTTGCTTTGAGCTTTCTGTTGTTAGCACATAGGTAACAGCTATATTTTTTTTGCATCTTGGTTTGCTTGGGTTTTAAGGTTGAAATTTTTCTTTATCATGTTTTTTTTCTAAATGTGTAATAACGAATTTAGAAATCTTTTCTTTTTTATCTGTCATTTAGAAACAACGTCCTTCTTATACATTTTAGCTGCATTCACTAAACTATCAGATGGCATAGGAGGATTTAATAATGCATGAATAAAAATATCTCGCTCTTTAGCAGATAAATGTAACTGCTGGTATTCTTGTATAACGCGAATAGCAGCCTCATACGCGGAATTAATAACAAAATCTGTCAACGTGCGACCTGATAATTCAGCCGCATTTTTTAATACGCTTTTTTTATCCGCGCTAATCCTTGCTTCAAAGCGCTCAATCTCAAGAGTCTTTCTAGCTGCTGGATGCGCCATGGTAATATTACCTCCTTAAATATATAACAGTCTTTGGCACTTAAATTATACGACAAATTGCCGTATTATCAATTTTTAGGAAGTTATGTTTTTGGGTAATTATACGTTTTATATACCGTAATGATGCATTAATCCACCCGCACTACCAACTCTCTTGCATCTGATCTACCATGATCATCAGCAACCCTAACAATAAAGCTACCCGGTTTAGCATGCCATAAAAAAGGTTGATCTCTCTGTGTTTTTGCTACGTAGGTTTCATTAACAAACCAATAAAGTGACTCTACATCAGCATCTGCAGTTGCGCTAAAGACTATGGGATTGTTGTATGTCGTATCCGATCTTACAACGTAACTAAGTTCTGTTTGTGGTGAAGTAATTTGTGGGTCTATTCCGTTATTATTTTGTGCGTTAACACAACTCGAATTTAATAAGGGAGGTATGCGTCGTTGTATGCCAGCTTGCTTAAAAATCTTTAATAAATCTGATGACCAAAATTCATAAATTTCAAATCGTGTATTTTTATCGCTGTGACAAGTACGTAATCCGGTTTTTTTATCGATAGGAATTTCTCGATAAATGGTGTCGGTTTTGATGGGTGATTTCCCTGGTATAAACCAAGTTAATTCTGTGTCATGACAATAACGTGTAGGCAACATGCCAGATGCGCGACACACACTGACTTGTTCTAAATGCATTTGTTCAGGGTGCTTCACCACGATGGGTAGTGGTCCCGTTTGCGTGTTGATTGCATCAATGATGTCAAAGAGTAATGGCGCTGCTATAGTGCGACCTACGAACGCTGCGTTACTTGTATTATCAAAATTTCCTATCCATACCGTCAACACATAAGGTCCAAATACGCCAACTGTCCATGCATCACGATAGCCTGATGAGGTTCCTGTTTTCCAAGCAACGGGTAATTGTTGATTACGTGTTAATAAATAACTGGGCTCCATGCGCGGTGTGTTTTTTAACATATCTAAAACCAAGAAGCTGGCTTCTTGGCTTAAAAGACGTTTACCTGATGACATAGATTGATTTTGAAGAAGACGTAATGGATGCCACATTCCATCATTCGCTAACATTGCATATAAGCTTGTTAATTCTTGCATGCTCATTTCAGCACCGCCCAATGCTAATGCTAAACCATAATAAGATGCAGGCTTTAAATTAGTAACGTGAGCTTCTTCTAATAATTGATATAAGTTTGGTTTTGATAACGCATCCGCTAAATAAATCGCTGGAATATTACGGCTTAATACCAAGGCATCTTTTGCTTTGATAGGCCCCATAAAATCATAATCAAAATTTTCTGGATTGTAACTGCCAAAACTATGCGGAACATCTTTGAGTACAGTGTTTGGATGAATTAAACCTTGATCGAGTGCTAAGCCGTAAATAAACGGTTTCAATGTTGATCCAGGAGAACGTTTTATTTCCGCTCCATTAATTTGTCCGCCAATCACAGAATCAAAAAAATTGGCGGAACCTATGAGTGCCTTCACGCCCATGTCACGCGTATCTACGAGCAATATCGCTGCATTGTGCACGCCTATCGCTTTTTT
Organism: Gammaproteobacteria bacterium; assembly: GCA_031291255.1. Classification (GTDB taxonomy): domain Bacteria; phylum Pseudomonadota; class Gammaproteobacteria; order DSM-16500; family DSM-16500; genus UBA5158. The sequence continues at coordinate 7,244 of JARLJN010000030.1, read as the reverse complement.
ACGCGCTAAATAATTTTGCATGACACGCTCAATTATTTTTTGTAAACGTAAATCTAAGGTTGTTGTCAGTTGTGTAGTGTGAGAGGAATTTTTTAATATCGCATCAACAAAGTGTGGCGCTAAAAAAGGTAGATTATGTGCGCTTAACATTTGTAGTGGTAATTGAACTAATGCTGTTTGATTGCGATCTGTTGGATGCAATGCAATCCAACGCGTAAATAATTTATTGCGTATCTCACGCAGATTTTTTTGACTAGGGATGCGTTGATTTGGATTTTGAGGAATCACACTTAATGTTAATGCTTCTGGTAAATTAAGTTTGTCTGCAGGTTTTCCAAAATAAATAATGCTGGCAGCACCTACTCCTTCAATATTGTTACCATAGGGCGCTAAATTTAAATAAGCTTCGAGTATTTGATCTTTGCTGTAATGCGCTTCTAGCTGTAGTGCTCTTAAAATTTGAGTACATTTTCCGAGGAACGTTTTAGAGTGCAAGCCAAAACGTATACGTGCCAATTGCATGGTTATCGTAGAAGCGCCAAAACGTCTTCCATGGTGCAGATAGGTCAGCCTAACAGCTTTTAATATGGCAACTGGATTAACCCCAAAGTGAGAACGAAAGTATTGGTCTTCTTGCAGTAAGGTTGCTGCGATGAGGTTGGGAGCCATTTTATTGAGCGGTGTGTATAGCCTATATTTGTCATCACGGCTTAAGGTGAGACGTAACAACTGGTGGTGCTCATCATAAACTGCAGTCGAAAAACTTTCACTTTCGAGTAAGGATGGTTTTGGTAAAAAATATATTAGCATCCATACGCTGACAAGAAGTAAAAGTAGCGTTAAGCTAACGCGCTTGAAAGTGATTTTCATGATGGTTGTCTGGGTATGAGAAAAACATGAATTAGACGCGTTTTTTAAGTCTTAATCCACCGATTTTTGTTATATCTTAATTTGTTGGGTTTCGCAGGCTCAACCCAACCTACCAACTGGGATTATATTTAATAAAAGTGACCATTCAGCAAAAGTAATTGCGACTCGTCATTGCGAACGAGAGTGGCAATAAAAGCTTTAACGTTAATTGCCGTGATAACACGAAAAGGACATTAAAGCCTGGGTTGCCACGCTCTCGCTCGCAATGACGAGTCGCAATTACTTTTGCTGAGTAGTTATTAATAAAATTAATATTATTGGATGCATATATGTTAAAAGACTTGTTTACTCAGATAGTTGCAATGTTTAAAGCGATTTTTACTAGTTTATTTGGCGTAGTCTCTTGGCGTGGGCCGCGGTGGTTTGATTATCTCCGTCAGCGATGCAACGCTAACCCAGGGCAATGTTGGCGCTTCATTACAGCGTCACTGGCCATTTTAGCCCTACTCTTGCTTGGGTACCATTGGTATAAGAATCGCCCTCAGCCTACCCTAGTCACTGCGCATATAGCCGCACCGCAAATTACCCTTAATACCAAGAACGCCATTCCAGATGTGGTCGCAATTGATTTTGGAATAGTGCATGGAGATAGCTTCTCAAATCAGTCAGTCGCACCTCTCAAAGACGTAGGAAAGGACGTCACTGACGATATTAGCTTAACGCCTGCCAAAGCTGGTAAATGGACATGGCAAACGGATAGTCATCTTGTATTCACGCCAGCAGAAGACTGGCCAGCAGGGCAAAAATATACTGTTCATTTCAACAAACATTTTTTTGCGGATACTGCAAAATTAAAAAGTCTGGACTATCAATTTTCAACACAAGACTTTCAACTAACGATTCCTGAATTTAAATTTTATCAAGATCCTATTGATGCACAGTTAAGACAACTCGTTGCAACCATTAGTTTTAATTATCCTGTTGATACAAATAGTTTTGAAAATAAAATCACATTAATACAGCAAGCTTTAAAAAATACGAATGCACAACATTACAAATTTACGATTAACTATGATGAGCGTAAACGAGAAGCTTATCTACATTCTGAATCTTTGCCTATTGGTGATGTTGCACGATTTGTTGAACTAACTATCGCTAAAGGCGTGAAAGCCAATGTTGGATCTTCAGCAACACGCATGCCAGTGTCACATAAAGTTCTTATTCCCGATGCTAGCAGTTATTTTAAAGTCAGTGCCACAGGCGCAGCTATTGTTCGTAATGAGAAAGACAGACCTGAGCAAGTGCTCACACTAGAAACTACATTTGGTGTAGCTGATGCTGCATTAAATAAATCTCTGCATGTCTATTTGTTACCAAAAGATTATCCAGCGTCTATTACAGAGAATACAAAAAAAGATTACGAATGGACAAATCCAGGTGAAGTGACAGCTGCTATTTTAGCATTATCAACGCCATTGGATTTAACAGCGATTCCTGCTGATCGTGATTATGCAACATTGCATAGTTATAAATTCAAAGCTGAAACACCGCGTTTTATTTATTTAAAACTCGATCAAGGTGTCAAAGGGTTTGGTAATTTTGCATTAAGTCAAGATTATGTAGCTGTGATTAAAGTACCTGAGTATCCCAAGGAAATTGGTTTTTTACATAAAGGTGCATTGCTAGCATTGAGCGGCGAAAAAAAATTATCAGTGATAGTCAGAGGTGTGCCAGGCGTTAAATTTAAAATAGCTCGCGTATTGCCAGGCGATGTGAATCAGTTAATTACACAAACACGTGGTGATTTAAATAATCCACGCTTTATCAATCCGCATTTTAACCAAGACAACATCAGTGAAATATTTTCTGAGACGCAGCAGTTTGACGCAACAGATTTAGCAAAAGAACAATATACCGCATTAGAGATAGGAAAATATTTGTCAGCTAAAACAAACACGGGTGGACCGCAAGGTTTGTTTTTACTGCAAGCAATGGGTTGGGATGAAGCTTCTAAAAAAGCGTTAGATGTAAAAGCAAGTCGATTGATTTTAATGACAGACATGGGTTTGTTGGTAAAAAATAATAGTGACAACAGTCATGATGTTTATGTGCAATCCATTACGCAAGGAAAGCCCGTCGTTAATGCGACTATTTCTGTGTTAGGTAAAAATGGTTTACCCATTTTATCTCGCACCACTGATGCAAACGGGCACGTAAATTTCCCTACTTTAAAAGACTTTATTGAAGAACGTGAACCTACCGTGTATTTGGCACAATTAAATAATGATGTTGCTTTTATTCCATTTAACAATCTTGAAAGACAGTTGAATTATTCACGTTTTGATATAGGCGGTGTTTATAATAATGGAGAAGAATTACAAACATTAAGTGCCTATGTTTTTTCTGATCGTGGCATTTATCGCCCTGGTGATACTGTGCATGTGGCTATGATAGTGAAACAGGCCTACGTGCAGCCACAACCTGCAGGATTACCTTTAGAAGCAACAGTCATAGATCCACGTGGGATGACAGTCAAAGATCAAAAATTCACGTTAGATCCTTCAGGTTATTTGTCATTGGATTTTACAACGACAGATACATCACCTACAGGACAGTACACAGTTAATTTGTTCATAGTGAAAGATAAACATCCCAGTAATTTATTGGGTTCAACGTCAGTGCGTGTCGCTGAGTTTCTACCTGATAGCATGCGCATCACTGCACACTTATCAACAGAGAAAGTGCAAGGCTGGGTGCAGCCTGCAAACTTAATTGCAGATGTGGGTCTGTGGAATTTATATGGCGCTCCTGCGACGGATCGTAAAGTATCAGCCAATATATTGTTGACGCCTGAAATCGTTAAATTCACACAATTTCCTAATTATATTTTTAGTGATCCATTATTAGATCCACTGAAACCACCAAAAGTTTTTACAGATACCTTAGCGGATGTGCGTACGAATGATAAAGGACTAGCACAGTTTGATTTAAAGTTAGAACGTTTTGAGAAAGCAACGTATCAGTTAACTTTTTTTGCTGAAGGTTTTGAAGCAGATGGCGGTCGTAGTGTGACAACGCAGACACACATTTTAGTGAGTCCATTAGACTATCTCGTTGGTTATAAAACAGATGGCGATTTAAATTATCTTAAACAAAATTCTCAACATCAAATTCATTTTATTGCTGTGAATTCAGATCTAAAGCAACAAGCCGTTGCTGATTTAAAAATTCAATTACTATCTTTGCGTCCTGTGACGACCTTAGTCAAAAAAGCAGATGGGACTTATCAATATCAATCCTTAGTGCAAACATCGATAGTGAATACCCATGAATTTTCGATTGCGGAACAAGGCGTAAATTATCTTTTAGAGACTGGTCAAATAGGTGATTTTGCCCTTGTCGTTCTTGATAAGAAAAACACTGAGCTTAGTCGTTTGAAATTTAGTGTAGTCGGTAATAGTCAGCAACCCTTACCAAAAAATGCTGAGCTCACGATGAAGTTAGATAAAAATGAGTTTATGCCAGATACAAATATTGAAATGCAAATCACTGCACCTTATGTCGGTGCCGGCTTGATTACGCTTGAGCGTGATAAAGTTTATGCTCAACAGTGGTTTACAGCGAGCACGACTAGCTCCATGCAAAAAATTCATATACCAAAAGATTTTCAAGGTAATGGTTATGTGAATGTTGCGTTTGTACGTGATTGGAATTCAGATGAAATTTTTGTGAGTCCATTGAGTTACACCATCACACCTTTCATGGTGAATCATGCTAATCGCGCAATGAATATTGAATTAGATGTGCCTGCGTTGGTTAAGCCTGGTGAAGATCTTACGATCAACTATAAAAGTGATAAGCCAGGAAAAATTATTGTTTATGCTGTAGACGAAGGTATTTTGCAAGCAGCTGGTTATAAAACGCCTGATCCATTAAATTTCTTTTTTCAAAAACGTGCGCTTGAAGTCAATACCTTTCAAACCTTGGATCAGATTTTACCTAAGTTTGTGCAAGATAGAGAACTGTCTGCGGTAGGCGGTGATAGCGGGGGCGCTTCTGCACTCAAAACATTAAATCCATTTAAACGTAAAACGGATTTACCAGTTGTATTTTGGTCTGGAATAGTTGACACCGATACCACTAGCAAACAATTGGTATATCACGTACCAGATTATTTCAATGGCGCTATCCGTGTCATGGCAGTTGCTGTTGCAACGGATGCAGTCGGTGCAACAACGAAAACAGCAGAAGTACGTGGTAATTTTGTGATAACACCAAACGTACCGACTTTTGTCGCACCGGGTGATGAGTTTGAAGTATCTGCTAGTGTTGCTAATAACGTTCAAGGTTCTGGAGAGAACGCGTCAGTGACCGTGCAGTTTACAACATCTTCTGCGTTAGAAATAATAGGTGATGACAAACAAGTATTAAAAATAAGTGAGGGTAAAGAGCAATCAGTACACTTCAAGTTGCGTGCTAAATCCGTGTTGGGATCTGCAACATTGACATTTGCTGCTGACAGTTTAGGAAAAAGCAGTCAAATCAATTCTACTCTCAGCGTGCGACCTGCAACGGCTTATTCAACAACTTTAATCAGCGGATATCATGCTGGTAGTCAGTCACTTGCTATTGATCGTGTGCTGTATCCAGAATATCGAACTGTAGATGCAGCCATTTCATCGAATCCATTGATCTTAGTTGTTGGACTGAATCGTTATTTAGAAAATTTTCCTTTTGGTTGTACCGAGCAATTAACAAGTAAAGCATTACCGCTTTTAGCGTTAGCGAAGCAGACTTGGTTTACGTCTGACTCTCGCGCGGTGACAGAAAAGATAGAAACATTTATTCAAACATTAGCGCAACGACAAATGTCTAATGGCGCATTGAGTTATTGGCCTGATGTTGCTGCAAATGAAAGTAACGCATTTGCATCTGTTTATGCATTGCATTTTTTAACAGATGCGAGAGCGCAAGGCTATGATGTTCCTATGGACATGTTACGTTCTGGCATGAGCTATCTTAAAGACCTTGCTGCCGAAACGCCGACTAGCTTAAATCAAGCTCGCGTTCAAGCCTATGCAATTTATGTATTAACTCGTAATGAAATTGTGACTACGAATTATTTAACTAATTTACAACTGTATTTAGATCAAGATAAAACAGCGGCTTGGCATAACGATATTACCAGTGCGTACATTGCATCGACGTATCAATTATTAAAAAGTGAAAAAGATGCTAATCGGTTAATTGAATACTATCAACCGCAACAAAAACAAAAGAGCAGCGATACTGATTTTTATGACAAAAATATTGCGGACGCTCAGTATCTGTATTTGATTGCGCGACATTTTCCTGCACGTTTATCACAGCTAAATAATACTGTTCTCATGCCGTTAGTCACTGCATTAAATAGCGGTGAGATGAGTACAGTCTTGTCAGGTTATGCTAGCCTTGCATTATCTGCTTATGCAGAAGCTTACCCTGCTCCATCCAGTCAGGGTTATACCATGACTGCACTGTTTGATAATGGAAAAGAAAAATTACTGACGACTAACGATGCCATTTATCAAAAAGTCAGCTTGGATGATTTAGTTAAGAAAATAAATTTCAAAGGCCCAAATAACTTAGGTTATTTTTATCAAGTGACGCAAGCTGGTTTTGATAAGAATCCAACAGATAAAATTATCAAGAAAGGTCTCGAAGTTGATAGAGAATATATTGATTCCTCAGGCAAAGCAGTGACAAGCGTGAATGTAGGTAACGAGATTACAGTGCATATTAAAGTGCGAGCGTTGGATAATCATTACCTCACGAATATTGCGATTGTTGATCTACTGCCTGGTGGTTTTGATGTGGTCAGAGATTCTGTAAATTCTGATGATATTGATTATGCTGATGTGCGTGAAGATCGTGTAGTGTTCTTCACTAGTGTAGGTCCTGATGTCAAAGAAATTGTTTATCGTATCAAGGCTGTCAATGCTGGAAAGTATGTGACACCAGCGATACTTGCCAGCTCTATGTATGATACAAATGTGATTTCAAATGGCATTGCTGGCAGTATTGCAGTAACACCTTCGTAAAAAAAGTAAAGCAAGGGGTCATACGTGACAAGTCATGAGATTTCAAGTGAGTAGAGCGACGTCCTTCGTTAGTTGTTCGCCGCCCCCTCGTTAGAACCCATCGTGCCCTATTTAGGCAATAGGCTCAAGATAAACACCTTCACGATATTAATGGAGAGTGTTCATCTAACTGTGTCAGCATAAATTATCTCAGCTCCAAATTTAAACGCCCATCAAAATAAATTTGTAGTTGAGAAATTATCAGCGCCCAATTGTGCATGGGTTGGTTCCATTTTTCTATAATTTTCTGACAAG
>JARLJN010000029.1 GCA_031291255.1 Gammaproteobacteria bacterium | reverse complement strand
GTTACGCACATCATTTTATTTAAGATGCTGCAACCAATGATTGCTTCTTGCTGCTGCCTTAAAAATTCTCTGGCATGAAGCTTATTACCTAGAATTCGTTTGTAACGACCAATCGCGCATTCCGAATGATTGCGATTGCCATATTGATGTTTTGCCTGCCAAGCCATGCGCCCGTAACATTGTATTTCTTCAATATTACGATTGCGTAACCATTCACTTTCTTTATTATAAGTAGATCCTGTCTTTGGTGGGATAGCAATATCAGCATTTGGAAATTTCTTTTGTAATGACTGATAAATTTTATTAGCATCATAGGCGGTATCTGCAGTCACTTGGTTAACATTATTATGCATTGGTGTAATTAAATCATTAACAACTTCCATATCATGTATTTTCCTATCTGTCAGTTCGCTAGTTTGAATAATATGATGATGATCGACCGTAATATGTAATTTACGCCATTCACGCTTTTGCTTAGTTTTGCCGTATTTTTCTAGTACCCATTCATCTTGGCCATAGCATTTTAATCCCGTGGAATCAATAGCAATCGCTTTGATATCTTGTGAGCTCGAGTGAGCTAAACGATAAAAAGGTCGTGTTAATTTTAATGTTCTTAATCTTTTCGATAACGTACTGAAGCTAGGACAGCGCAAGTCAAGTTGCATTAAATAAAACAATGCGTTGACAAAACCTTCACATTGTCGCAATGGTAACTTAAAGACTTGTCGAATTTCATGCACGGTTAAAATCGCCATATCACTATATAAATTAGGTGCACCATTGCCATCATAAGTCCGCTCAGCAATATGCCATTGTTGTATAACATCAGGTGATAACCAAATGGTAATATCACCACGCATTTTCATCCGCTTATTATATTCTGACCAATTCCGCTTTTTCTCAGGTGGCCGATGAGCGACAAATTGTGAGCGTGATGGAGAATATTTGAACGGCATGGAGGGTTCCTTGCTAGTTTGCTGACAATCAGACAGCTGGATAAATAATG
>JARLJN010000028.1 GCA_031291255.1 Gammaproteobacteria bacterium | reverse complement strand
CGCACTATTATCCGTACACGGTTGACGAGATCCGCTCAAAAAGCCGCCACAAGGATATTTCATTTGTGCGTCACCTAAGTATGTTCTTAATAAAAAAAATGACCGAAAAATCGCTCCGCGATATTGGCCGCTTATTCGGCGGCCGCGATCATGCGACGGTGCTTCACGGTCTTGATAACATTGAACGGTATATTGCAGCAAATCCTTCAGCGCAGCATACCATTCGGCAGATTGAATCGGAGATTAAGAAGCCGTTTTGTTAAAAACATTTATTTAGCAGCCTAATGATTGTGGCAACGATTATGACCTGCTCCGAGCAAGAGGTTAATAATTCGTAATCTTTTGCGAGACGCCTAAAATTTCCAAGCCAAGCAAAAAATCTTTCTACTACCCAACGAATTGGAATAACTTGAAACCCAGATTCGCTCAATTTTTTGGTAATATCTAAACGCATTTTAAGTTGCTCTTCGATAAAATCTTTGGTAGTGCCTCTGTATCCTTGGTCTGCACAAAAAGCTCGAATTGAAGAATGTTTTCGGAAGGCTTGATATGCAACATCACAACCAGCGATAGTATCATGTATTCCTGCTGAATGGACTTTAACGTATAAAAGATTTCCCATTGTGTCTGTGCAGACGTGACGCTTTCTTCCCTTTATTTTTTTTCCCTCCATCGAATCCATGCTCTTCGCCGCGATATTGAGTCTTCACGCTTTGGGCGTCTATGAGTGCGTAGCTCGGGTTTGGATTGCGGCCAGCCTGCGTTCTGACAATTTTGGTCAAAGCAACTAGAACTTGGTCCCACACGCCTCTTTGCTGCAACCTATAAAAGTGATTGTAAACTGTTTGCCATGGCGGCATATCTTTTGGTAGCATTCGCCACTGAACGCCAGTTCTAATAACATAGATGATTGCATTCACAATAACTCTTTTTGAGTGCTTGCTGATAGCCCCACGTGGATCTGATCGTTGAAAATATCGCTCTATCGCAGCCCATTGGCTGTCTGTTAAATCGCTTGGATACATTGCACACCTCTTTTTTAGATGTGCTTATGATACTACATTTTTAACAAAACGGCTTCTTAGTCATTTTAGCATTTGGACGGTCTAAATGCTAAAATGACTAAGAAGCCGTTTTGTTAAAAATG
>JARLJN010000195.1 GCA_031291255.1 Gammaproteobacteria bacterium | reverse complement strand
TGGACAATATTTTTCTAAATGAGCATGTAACAAATCGGTGATCGACATCTTCTTTCCTTAGAGTTCGAAGTTATGTCGATCTTTTTAAATAATTTCGCCAGAAAAGTCATCAAATTTCGTGGGGATATTTCAGCTCGCGATGAGGTGGGGGTCATATTTTTTTAAAAGTGTTTTGACCTTGCTATTTAGGTGTGAGTTTATGAATTTTTCTAATGATTCTGTTCGACGTACAAATGGGCAAAATTTATTATTCCCAAGTAAATTATCATTAATGGCATGTCTAGGGCTTTTGATTGGGGGGCATGTAAAATAAAGTTCTGGATCAAGTAAATTAATATATTTAATTCGTTTGATGTCTTTCAAGGGCAGCTGGGTTGTCATCAGAAATTCATAAAGATACCAGATCTTTCTTGAGTATATACCTGTGGGTTGTTTTTGAATGTATTTAACGATATCGTCTTTTTCGATTTTTCCAAAGAGAGCTTTGATAATCTCGAGATTAATTCCTTCATACTTTATTGCAAATTCTAACTGTTCTAGAAGACTATCTTCATTTTTTAAAGCATAGGATTTTGGATAGATGTGTGTTTCATGATGGTTGTCTATTATCGTCTTGCCTCTTCCGCGATGTGCAACGTAAGACTCTCGATAATGCGGTATTGTGCAGAGTTCTAATTTCTCTATTATTGCTTTATAACCCACAGGTGTTTTATTCATGAATTATCCATTTTAATGGTTGTTCTGTAATAAAATACGCGCTTTATAAGTATTATGTCATAAAATAGTAGCAATTATCTATTATAAATGCAAATAAAGGTACAAATGAGTGTTAATTAGATGAATTGACATAAAATGCATGCAACTGTTTAAAAATAATCGTTTATATATTGAATTGTCATAAAACACATGCTGTATAGGCGTTAAGTCGATGTACCTTAGGCTAGGCTTGTACAAGCACGCTCGCTTCAGCCTTTTTGGTTATTTGGTCTGTTCAGATAATATTACCTTAAGCATTATTGGTTATTATATGCTCTATATTTGGACTCGTAAAATGTAGCCCGGATTTTCGCAGAGCTCAATCCGGGCTACAAATCATAACAGATTGAGCAACCCATTCATGCCAAGCTGGAATTAAAGGGAAATACAAGGCTAAACGTATAGGGCGTGCTTCTAAAATTTCTAAGGCTTGCTGATATTGTTGTAATTGCTTAGCGTATTTTTCATGTTCTGATTGTAAAAATTCTTCTAACGATGTATCACTTAAATCGGTGGTTTTATAATCAATAATCCAACGTGTACCTGACTCATCAATAAACGTTCTGTCTATGATTAATGGTTTTACTTCATTATCAATCACCGTTGTCAGTGAGAGCTCAGATTGTGTTTGAGTGTGTGGCTGAAAAATCCATAAACCACGTTTATCTTGTAATGTATTCGTGATCGCTTTTTTAACGATGAGTATAGATTTATTAATTGAACTGGTGAGTATGCCTTGCTGCATTAAATGATGTTGTATATAACTATTTTGATTCTGCTCGCTTTGATTTCTCCACCAGTTAATTCCAAACATACCCATTTGTTGAAATATTTTATGTATGACTATACCTATGTATTTGGGATTGTCTTGATGTAAGGCAAAACCTGGTGCTGATTGATGGCGTGATGATAGGGAAGATACTTCTTCATGAATGGGATTTTGCCAATCCAGTGCTATACGTTTAATGTGACGTTCTTTCTGTTGAGAGTTTGCTTGTACTGATTCAGTTTCACTTTGTTTGTCAGGAAGAGATATCGTATTTTTAATAGCAGGCCATAATTTTTCTAATAAACTTTTGTGAGTGGGATTCACTATGGTGTGATCTTTCTCGCTGATTTCTAAGTTGAAAAATAAATGCAGATTTTTTTTCGCGCGTGTAGCGGCAACATAGAGTAAACGTCCAGTTTCATAATCCATTTTAATGGCGTGTTGTTGCTTGATATACGAGTAGATAGAATCCGTTTCACTTCCTGCTGCATGTATGGGTGCTAAAATCAACGCGTTGCGATGTTTTTCACGTGAGCGTTCCATCCATAATAAAAGTTGTTTGTCTTCATTAGGAGACTTGCGTTCAAGATGCGGTAAAATAACGGTATCAAACTCTAGTCCTTTAGCATTATGTATAGTCATAATTTGCAAGGTATTGTCTGATTGATTGTTGGGAGAGGCAAACAGTTGTGATACATGATGCATTAATGAATCGATATTTTTTAATTCACTGCCTTGATCTAATTTTTCGAGTAATAGAAAAAATTCTTTTATGTCTTTCAAGTCAGAAGATTCGTCTATGCAAGCAGGGCCACCCAATAATAGCCAAGTACTTTCTACCCAAGCACGCAGTGAATGACGTCTACGCGCAGCGATTTTATTTTGAAAAATAGGCATGACGCGAGCTAATTGCTTTTGACCTTGTGGGGTTAAATTAGCATATTGAGTGTAGTTTTTTAATTTATCCAAAAGAATTTGTTGTGGATTATTGCCTGCTATTTCTAATAAATCCTTCAAACTGAATCCACACCAAGGTGCTCTTAAAACGGAAAGCCATGCGATTCTGTCTTCAGGAAACAATAATGCGCGTGTCAAAGAAATTAAATCTTGTATGACTGAGCGTGTATTCAATCTATCGATATCAATGGCTCTGAATGCAATATTTGCTTTTTTTAAGGCGGGAATAATATCGTTTAAGTGTGTACGTGAACGCACTAATATTGCAATACTGCCATTAGGATTTGATTTTTTACTTTTGTTTATTAATGCGATGACTGAATTCGCTTGAGCATTTTCACTCTCAAATACAGGATGTAAATGAACATTGGAGTCAGGTGCGTCGTCGCTTTGACAGGAGCTGCTAGTGCTATATGAGACTGCACCTGTCGCAATATCTTCATAAGTGGGTAATATAGTTTTAAAATATTGATTGATGTGAGTCACAACATTTTTAGTGGAGCGAAAGTTAACTGTGAGTGTGAGTGGTTCTAGTTTAAGATGACCTATACCAGTTTTTCTAGCGCCGATAAAGAGTCCAACTTCCGCTTCGCGAAATCGGTAAATGGATTGCATAGGATCACCAACGACAAATAAGGTTCTACCATCATTGTTTTCCCAACCCGCTGTTAATTTTTCGAGTAAACGATATTGGCTGTTGGATGTATCTTGAAATTCATCTATCAACACATGTTTGATTTGATAATCTAATGCCAGTGCTAAGTCAGTGGGCGCATCATCTGTCCCTAAAGAAAATAATGCAGCTTGTGCGTTTTCTATATAATCAATTTTACCTTGTGTTCTAAAGACAACTTGCAGTTGTGCGACAACGATTCGCAAAATTTGATATAAAGCACTTAAGGCTTGCCATTGCGATTCATGATAAAAATGCGCTGGTGACGAGTTTAGTTCACTTGCTGCGAGACGTAAAATATCGTGTTCACTCAGCTTAGTGATTAATACTCCCATGCGTTCTTTCATGCTGGTATAGGTTTCTTTTTCATCTTTATTTTTGGATGTCGAAGGCGCTGGGAATCCACAATTTTTATCGAGTCGTTTGCGCCAGTTAAAATCTTTTGTAAATAATAACTCACACAATTCTTTCCATGCTTGTGCATCTTCTAAATCATGGCCGGGAAGTTCTGTTAAATCTGCACATTCCGTTTTTAAATTGTGCCCTGCAAAACGTGCAAGTGTGAGCATTTCCGCAATATGCTCTTTTGGAAAATTGACTTCGAGTTGTGTTAATGCATCAGTGACTATAGCTGCCAGTTGTGTTTCGAGTTGATCACGTAACACATCCGGATCTGATGCTATCATGATATAAGGCAACCATTGATCGCGTTTGGCTAGCATATTTATCAACAGTCGTTGAACTTTATTCAGATCATTATCAAGATGTAATAACAGCTGTGCAATGGCATCGGCCCATTCTACATTTTCTTCTAAATGAGATAAAAATTCTTCTACCGCTTCTTGATATAAACTGTGTGTGTCATCACTGATTTCAGGTGGAGCACCGAAATGTGAAAGTATAGGTAAATGCTTAATGAGACTGGCGTTGAATGAGTCTATGGTTTGTATGCGTAAACGATTAGGGTTGGTCAGTAAATTCCATTTTAATTCTTGATCTTTTGCGAGCGCAAGACGCGCTAGATGCCACGTTTTTTTGGCATGTGGTGAGAGTGGTTCTGATTCATGTGCTGCAATTTTTAGTGCATTGATAATGCGAGCACGCATTTCAAAAGAGGCTTTTTTTGTAAAAGTAATCGCTAAAATTTCTTCGGGTGCATTCACATGAGCGAGTAACATTAATACACGTTGTGTGAGCAATTCTGTTTTGCCTGAGCCTGCTGGCGCTTGAACAATGAAAGAAGCGTTCGGAGTTAGTGCGCGCTGGCGTTGTGGTTCATCGGGTGCAATAAAATAATTAGTCATATTCGGCCACGCGGCATAAGGATTGTAAGGTGCAGTAACGGCAAGTTTCGATGGAATCTTTAGGGTCTACATGTGCATTGCCAGAATAAAATTCTGAGCCTAGTTTTTCTAAATTTGTTTGCCAGTGTTTGAGTTGTTCTGTCCATGTGCTTGCATCAGCATAATTAATGTCAGTAATCATTTTCACAGATGAAATATCTAGCGGAGTATGGCTAATGCCTTTCAATTCTATTTCTTCTATATTAATTTGTGCGAACATAATACCTGTTATGTTTTTATTTTCAGTAACACAATACAAAGGGAGTTGAGGTTCATCTAAACGTTCGCCAAACCAGGCTTTCAATGAATTATTTTTTCCAGTTTTATAATCAATAATAACTTGAGTGCCATCCGCTAATTCATCAATTCTATCTATGCGTAACTTCACGGGTATCATGTTTATTGTGACATTGCGTTCTTGTTCTTGCGCAAGCACTTTGAAATAGGGACGAGATTTTTCTATTGTTAACCAATCCCAAATGATGCTTTCTAAACGTTGAACTTCGAGCGCTAAATAACGTGTGTTATTTGATTGTATTGGTACGGTGATAGCAATTGCTTGTTCTATGCTATGACGAATAATTTGTTTTAATTCGATTTGGCTTTTAGATAGCAGGTTGTCTTGATCACGTAATTCTAACCAAATAATTTCTAATGCTTTATGTACGAGTACGCCACGGTCTTGCGGGCGTAATCCCAGCATGGGTGTATCCACTCTGCGTGCATGCAAACGTAATTCAGCAAACGCTTTAAAAGGGCAGGCTGCCTGTAATCTGAATATGTTCACACCGCCGCGTATTAATGTAGTGTCTGTAATGCTAGGCGCTATCTCGTCATGCAGTGTTTCAATATGTTTTGTTTGATAAATCGTATCAGCAAGTGTGGTGTAAGGACTCAGTGTGATCTTATCTGATGAGATTTCCGGAATAGATAATAGCAAAGGGCTGGGTCTTAGTTCCGCTTCGTTGTTTTGCGCCGCATAAGAAAAAAAAATATTTTTAGCACTATGTTTTAATTGTGTAGTGAGCTGCTGACAATAAATGAGTTCTCGTTCTGCATTAGCATGCGGCATGTTCAATGTTTTTTGCAAGCGTTGTGGTATAAATGGATTAGGTTTAGGGGAGGGCGGCCATGCGGTATCATCTAAGCCCATTACCCACAAATAATCAAAAGGTATTTCTGTGGCTTCCAGTATTCCTAAAATTTGTATAGTCGCTTCGGGACTCTGTGGCTGAAAAATAGTTTTAATGGCAAGGCGTAATAAATAATCTAAAGCACGAGCATAAGTTTGAGGGCCTAATACCGCTTCAGAATGCGCATATTCTTTGAGTAAGCTTAACCATGCTTGCACAACTTGATATTCATGACTACTCAAACTGCGTTCGCCCGGCCAACCTAATAGAGTCAGTAACTCCATAAAATAATTTACCCATTCACTAATGGATAATAAATTTTTTCTGCTTTCTATCGATTCTTTCAGCTGCGTTAGGCGTATCGCAAGTGCAGGTGTTGTGCTTCTGAGTTGTGAATCTAATAATTGTTTTAATGAAAAGTTCGTCGAATTTGTTCTCAAGAATGCATCATGTAATTGTGCGCGAGCCAACATTTCTTTTTCTGATTCACCTAAAAAAGGTGTATGTAAAAGATGGCTCAGTGTATCTAACGAAATATTGTCTATTTGTAATTTCAACAATAAAAACGCTGTGTGTATAATGGGATACTGCGCTAAGCTTTTTCCTGCAGAAATATTAAAAGGTAATGTTGTGTAGTCTAAGTTATAGGTATTTTCAGTGTTAAATACAGCAGAAAAATGCTGTATAACGTTATCACGCTGCGATTCTAAATTGGGAATAATACAGCCTATAGTGGCGAGTTTATTTTTGTCATAAATATTTTTTGCCCATCTTGCCATGGTGAGTATTTCAGTTTCTTCATCTTGTATGCTCACGCGCTGTGCGACATTATCGACTTGATCAGTTTGATATTTTCTGATGACACTGCCTTGTTGTTCGCAACTATCTAATAAATATTGATAGAGTGGTGATATCTCTGTGAAGCCTATTAAGATAATATTTTTTGGCGGAATGATTTCGCCTGCTTGAATTTTTTCACAAATTTTATCGGCCAGGCTTTGTGTGTCCAGCCAATTATTTTTCTCACAACTCTGTTGAAATTTTTCAGCCCAGGTATGAAAAATACAGCCATCTTCTGTTGTTTTAAGCGCTGGATTATCTAACGTGACTCGCCATTGTTTTAATATGCCCCATGCAGATTTAGCAAGCTCTGCTGTATTGGCCAATTGTAATAGATAATCGTTTTCGGGTGATTCTCTGAGATTTTTTTCCCATAACAATTGTTCTTGTTTGGGTGTTAATAACATCGCTGATGCGCGTACATCTTTTGCTGTGCTGTCACTCCATACACGTTGCAACCAACTTGATAATGGAAGTATGTCTAAGGTAGCCCAACAGCTTTTGTTTTCAGCTTGCTGCCATTGTTGATGCATTTTTAAAAAAGACGCAGATAAGCGTCGATTAGGTGTGAGCAATGTTGTATCGGGTGCTAATTCTGAAAATAACTTCATGCGAAATGTTAGCCTGCTATCATTTGATGTGCTGCTGAGAATTTAGGAAATGTAATATCGAATTGTAAACCTATCTCATTAGACGGTGTGTCCAATGTGATTTTGGCGTGATGTAGGTCAGCGATCTGTGTCACTATCGCAAGTCCCAAACCACTGCCTGAAGCGGTAGTGCCTAGTACACGAAAAAATCGTTCGAATACACGTTCTCGTAATTCTGGTGCGATACCTGAACCACTGTCTGTGACGCGTAAAATAACGGTTTGATTTTTATTTAAGATTTCAACTTTCACTTCACCGCCTTCGGGTGTGTATCGTATAGCATTGTCGACTACGTTACGTATCAGTATGCCTAATGTAATATCGTTTCCGAGTACGACTGAATCTGTTGGGGGTTGTCCTAGTTCTATATCAATATTTTTTTCTAAGGCAACAGGAACAAGGTACGCTAAAATTTCTGATGTGAGCTTATGCAGATCTAATGGTTTTACATCGCTTAATGCTTCTTCTTGCCCTAAACGGCTTAACGTAAGTAATTGTGCAACCATGTGCGAGCTGCGATCAACTCCTCTCAACACATTTAATAATGCAGTTTGTCTATCTATTTCATTATCTGCTTTTAACGCAACTTGTGCTTGCGTTTTTAATGCAGCAAGCGGTGTACGTAATTCATGAGCTGCATCGGCAGCAAATCTTTTATTTCTTTCGAAGGCTAATTTCAAGCGTATGAATAGTTGATTGAGTTCAATGACCAACGGTTTAATTTCAATAGGAATGTTGGAAGCATCAACGGGTTCAAGATAAGTTGAAGCACGATTCGAAATCTCACTGGTAACGCGAGTAATAGAGCGTAGCGCTAAGCCTATGATGAGCCAAACTAATATGCCAAATAGCGGGTAGGTAAATAATAAAATGTAGGCATTACTTAAGGCTATATCATCGGCTAATTTATTTCGAATGTCGTATTGTTCTGCAACGACAATTTTTGAATGAGACGTGGGATCAAGGGCTGCATAGACACGCCAATTATTTTTTTCAATTTGTTGATCACTAAATCCTACAGGTGAACCGGATAGTGATTCCATAGTTCTGTGTGTGGAGTAAAGTAATTGGTTGGTATTTTGATCCCACACTTGGAATAACATATTTTTTGTGATTAAGGTGTTTTTCTTGCTAAAAAAGGTTGTAATTTTTTGTTGTACATCATGATGATCTTTTGCTGTTTGATTGAGTATTTGTATAAAAGAAAAAATCTTGATGAGCTGTCCATCAAGATAGGTTTGTGTCACTCGCTTATCTAAAAGATAATTACCAATCGCAGTGATAGACGAAGCGACTGTGATGCTAATAAGCAAACTGATTAGCAAAAAGTGTCGTATTGATCGAATCATTTTTCGTCTTTATTTTTATCTATCATGTAACCTATTCCACGTATAGTACGAATAAAATTTTGACCGAATTTTTTTCGTAAATTATGGATATGAACTTCTAATGCATTACTGTCTACATCTTCTCCCCAACCATAAAGTGATTGTGTAAGATGTTCTCGAGAGAGAACTCTGCCAGCGTTTTCTAAAAGTTTTTGCAAAAGTGCGAATTCACGACGCGATACATTGATGGATTCATCGTTTAAGGTGACTGTGTGTGAAGCAGGATCTAAACATATGCCTTCATGAGTCAGCAAGGGTTCTGCCCGTGCGGAAAAGCGTCGTTGCAAGGCTCGTAAGCGTGCGCAAAGTTCGTCTAAGTCGAAAGGTTTAGTGAGGTAGTCATCTGCACCGCTATCCAGTCCTTTGACTCTATCTTCAACGGATTCACGTGCAGTTAAGATGAGGACTGGCATGGTTAAGCCGCGGGCTCTTAAATTCTGTAAAACTTGTATTCCACTCATTTTGGGTAAACCAAGATCTAAGACGACTAATTCAAAACTATCAGTCTTAAGCGCTTGATCTGCTGAAATGCCGTCCTTGAGCCAATCTACTGCATATCCGTACTGAACTAAGCCGGTTCTGAGACCATCGCCTAATAGTTCATCATCTTCTACTAAAAGCACGCGCATAATTGGTCACCTTTTCATGCAATATGATGATAAATCTATCTGTTTTAGCCCTATATGGCAAATGGTATTATAACACTGTAAAAAATATTCAAATTAAACAGCCAGATACAGAAGTAATTCGACTTCTATTGCGCCAAAATGAACTGTTAGCAAATCTTCCTTAAAGTCGGTATTCGATCAATTATGGCTCTGCTTAAGATTATTTTAAGAAATATCATGTAAGGTGATCATCTGGTTAAAAATTAGTTAGCCATAATTTTTTAAGTAAGGTTTTTTAAGTTTAAAAATTTCATTATTAACAATTTACTAAACGGAGATCACAATGAGTTTTTTAAGATCTAATATCCCACCACAAGAACCAAAAGAACGTGTCAATGGTGAGTTTGCTGGCTGGGCCCCTCATAATCGAAACTTGGGATTTGTAAAGCGTCAAGCGAATAACAATAAAAACGAGTTTCAAAAATACGTGTTTCATATCAGCCGCAGCGACGGTGCTGCTTTGAAGTTTGGTGAGACAGTTAATTTCGAGCTATTTAAGGGTCAAGAAGGAAAAGTTTTCGCCCAAGACGTGAAAAGAGGGGAGCACACACCCTTGCCACTTAATCAGCCTCCTGGTGGACCCGCTTTTTAATAGCGGCAAATGAAAACCTGTCTGTTCGCATCCACATCATCATCCCCGCGAAAGCGGGGACCCATGACAATGAGGATCGCTCCTTCTACTTTAGTCCTTCGGTAACAGGTATTTTGACTCAATTCGTGACTTGGAGTGAGTGTTTAATATTAAGACTTCCTTAAGGATAATAATGTATTATTTGATCAATCCTATCTTTAGCTAAAAGAGAGTGACGTTATGAGTGATACTAGAAGGTTCGAACCAAAGTATAACAATCCAGAGGATAACAATGCCTTACAACTAGGCATTACTGTTCCATCACAACAAGAGGGTGAGATTAGAATTATAAGCAGTACTTCTGCTTCAAAACAACTAACGCCTATTCGAAAAAACTCTACTCCTGATATATCTACACCCGCAACACCAGGGGGGACAAAAAAAACCATCCCTATGCAAGGTGTACAAGGGTTTATGTTGGCTTTTCATCGTGCCGATACTATGCACTTGAAGGCCATAGATAAAATTAGGTCTAATATTATTGGAACTCCTCATATTGCATATGATTTTAATTCATCAGATTTTACTTTGGCTTTAATGGATAAGTCAGAGGGATATAAGGAATTTGTAAAAAGCGTAAATAAAAATACGTTAGTTGGTTACTTACCTCTTGGCCAACTTGGTTTATATCGTAATATCAATATAGTAGAAGAAATACTTGAGCAAGTGAGAGTATTTATCAGTAAACATAACGTGAACGAAATAAATTACTTGGGTGATTTTAATGCTGGGCAATCTTCACATGATTTCTCACATATACCTGAATTAATAAAACGATTAGAGAGCGAAATTTTTCTTAGCCAAGATCAAACCAAAGTTAAAGTGAAATTTGATGTAGGTAATTCCTCTGTTAGCTCATTCGCAAAAGCAAAGACGAGTGGGGAGGATTCTGCTCGGTCTTCGTCAGGCTTTCCTGAAGTTATTTTTAGATGTTTTTTGGAGGGAGGAGGAGGGACTGGAATAGGAATAGGTGATGTTGTTCCTGCTACGATTTATACGAAGATGAATCCTGTTGCTGCTTTTAACGAATTTAATTATAACTCTCTTGCTCCCATGACAGCTGCGAATATGTTTGGTGTGTTATTAGCGGCTCAATCAGTAAAGTTGAGGTCAGCATCTTCTACTCCGCCTATGGCTTCGGGAACTCCCACTGCAGTAACGCCATCTAATCTTCCCCGTCATCCGATTGGTGCTTCATCAGTCACTATTAATGCATTATTTCAACTACCCAGTGCTTGCCTAAGTGCTAATGCGCAAGAAAATGACGTACCGCCTTCATCCTCAATGTTGCCAGTTCAAGTCGTTGCAGCTGATATACCAACTCCTATACAAGGTTCTGTGTTGGAGCAGCTATCATTGCCGGCAAGTGCATTTATCACACCTGTAAGTAGTATGACCGGACCACATAGGTTTTTTGAGTGGCCTGATGATTCAGAAAAGTTTCCAAAAGTCCCTCATCCTTCACCGGAAGTATTGCGTGCATCTTCTGAAGAAACGACTATTCATAGAAGTTCTAGTGATGTAAGTTTGAATGTAAGAATATTTTCAAATGCTAGATTATTAAGTTTGGGATCTAGAACAAGTTCTGGTTCTTCTGTTGTTGATGTGGCTCAATTAAACCAGTTATCGACTACTCCAAACAAAGCTTCAAGTGGTAAATAGTAAGAATCAGACTATTTTTTAAAGAGAGACCCCTGCCGTATCATGCGGCAGGGTATCATTTTCAATAGACCTTATTGCTATATGACTTTTTTGCTTGCTGCTCTTCGTTTATGACTTAGATAGAGCGGCACAGCTCCAATCGCAATGCCTCCCAATCCGATGATGTTAGTGACCATATCAAATGTTTTAACGCTATAGAGTGCGATAAAAATTAAAAATAGCGAACTAAAAACAGGCCAAATAATATAAATAAACAGTTCAAAAAAACCTTTCCACATTTTTCTAAAATACCAAGCGCATGCTAAACCCGTTAAGCTGTAGTAAAAAGCCACCTGAAAGCCTATCGCATTCACTGAGATTTGAATAATGTGGTTAATGGTAGGGATGTAAGAAGAAAGAAATAAAAATATGATTCCCAAGGCCCAAATTAAAATAGTCGCTCTTATGGGTGTTTTGGAAGTGCTATGCACTTTTGCATATCGAGAAGATAAAACATTATCTCGACCTTTGCTGAATAATGTTCTGGTGAATTGAAGTATGTTTGTTTCAAGAGTACCTATAGTACTGAGTAGTACAGCAATAATAGCTAAATAACTCCATGGCTTAGGAAATATTTTTTCAGCAATAATAAAGATAATATTAGTGCCGGATTGCTTGATTTCACTATCACTTAATACGATTAACGCGCATAAAGCAAAGGTAACAAATAGCAGGATAATGATAGGCATGGACCACAAAGCACCACGACCTGGGGAATGGGTTGCGTTTTTTGTTTCTTCATTCAAATTCAGAGTGACATCCCAACCCCAATAAAGGAATAAGGCTGTTAAAGCGCCCACAGAAAACGTTGTGGGTGTGAATTGATATAAAGAAAACCAGGATAAAGAAAAGTGATGGGCTGGATGATGAAAGAAATAAATAATGCCGCCCACATTGATGGCTAATAAAATGAGGACTTCAAAAACAGTCATAATAAATTGGACTATGCTTGCATGTTTGATGCCTTTAAGAACTATGGCTGCCATTATAGTTAGCCACATACCAGCAACCAGTGTTACCCAGCCTATGCTATTTACTAGATGGGGGGCTGCTATCAATAAAGTTGCAGTCGCTGCAGGGATGGAGCCTGAGACCATAAAGACTGCTGTGGAGACCAGCAAAGACCAGCCTGCGAAAAATCCTAAGTTTGGCCCAAAGATGGCACTTACCCAAGCATAAGAGGCACCCGAGTTTGCACTGATTTTATTTAGGTGCATGAATGCCAAGGTTATACCTAGCATGATAATACCGCAATATAAGATACTGGCGGGTGCCAATACGCCTACTGCACCTACTATTGTGGTAGTCGTTGCAGCAACACTGAACGCAGGTGCTGCACCGGCAACACCCATGGTAATGGATTCCCAAATACCTATACTACCTGCTGCTAGCTCATTATCATTAGACATAATATTCCCAATCTTAATTACCCAAACAATATCCTGCTATATATACAACAAATCTTGTAGGGTCAAGCAGTTTGACTATCAATTAGTAAATGCAATGGCTGGAAAAAATTTAGTATGACTGGATTATGAATAAATGACACATTATATGGATGCTCAGCGCAGATTTTTTTTATGTCTGGATTTTCAATGAGTTTATTGATTTCCAGTGCAATTGAGCCTAGTAAAATGAATTCAACAGTTGGGTTGTGTTGAATGAGATACTGTAAAACATATTTTAAAAAGGGCTGCCAAGCTTTAGCATCAAGGCGCACAGGGGTTGTTTGCAAGGCGAGTGATGCATTTAATAATAAAAACCCATGCTGCAATAAATTTTGAAAGAATTGGTGGTTGTTATTCACGAAGGAATGTTTATTAATTTGTGCGATGTCTGATTGACTTGTTTGGTATGGCGATAAAGCACCTTCGCTCACTAACAGCATTTTCATGATATTGCGTAATGAGGTAGCTCGGTTAACTGATTTCGCCAGCCCTGATTCCGACCATATATCTTGCACAGCCGCATCCCAAAATGCATAACCATTGGCGGATTGCTTGCGTGGGTATGGGGATTCACCAAATAAGACATATTTCACTTTGTGCAAGGGTAAGGAAAAGGCATTAAATATTTTTTCTGGACCCGGCAGCCAGTCTTGGTTGGAATACAAATGATTGAGATAATGGGAATCCATAGTTGCTAATGCTTTTTGTAGACAGGCTTGCCAAGAAGGGTCTACATTATGGTAATTAAATACTATAGGCATAAGAACAACTAATCATTAAGGTAGGTTTTATGGATAACAGTTTACTCGAAATATTAGCATGCCCAATTTGTAAAGGCGAACTACTATTTGATGCGTCTAATCAAGAGCTGATTTGTCGATTTGATAGAGTGGCATACCCTATTATTGATGACATTCCTGTCATGCTGGCTACGCGTGCGCGTCATGTGAGTGATGAAGAATTATAAAGCCGTGATTATTTCCCTTCTCCCATGGATGGGAGAAGGGAAACTTCTTAATCTTCTTTATTTCCAGGCGATTTATTGTAAATATCTTCACCTTCTAAACTTTGCGGGTTTTTTTCACCAGCTTCAGCATTAGGTCGTCTGTTGCGATTCATTTTTGAAAACCTTTTACGCCGTCTTTGATTGGCAGGGTAACGCGGTTTTCTTTCAGCATTAGGATTTTTTTCTCCAGGAGTCGCTACACCTGTTAATTCGTTACCAGGGGAGGCCTGAAAGGAATCTGTATGCTGTAGTTGTCTTTCTGGAGCTAATGCTGTTGATACGGACTCTTGTTGTTTTTCAGGGAAACCATAATCAACTATGGCTGTGGGAGTTGTATGCATGATAGGGGCAGCAACTCGAGTCGTATTCTCTTGAATGGCGACCACAGGCGTTATATTTTCTTTTAAGATAGGCAGTACATTAGACTGTTCTACAGGTTGTTTTTTTTCTGTGCCCTGTTGATCGCGAGGACGTTGTTGATGCACAGGCTTTCTTTCGTTAGGCCTGGAATGTTTATGGCGTGTATCGCCTTCACCTTGTGGATTAGGCGGCCTTTTATTGGGGTTGTTGCGGCCTCCTTTATAGTCACGAGGATTATTATGATGGCGCGGTTTATTACGAGAATGCGAATGTACAGGTGGGCGATGATGCCTTGCCGGAGTTGTTGTGCTTTTTTGCGGCTCTGCGGCATTTTTGTCAAAAAGAAAAGTGAATAATTTCTTTAAAAGTCCGCCTTGTTTTTTCTCTCTGCTTGAGCTGGGTGGAGGAGGTGGTGCAAATGATTGGTCTGTTAGTATTCCTTTCAACGCGGGTTCTTGATGTTCACGTTGTAGCGATTGAGCTGCTGAATAGAGCTCCACTTCAGGTGTCAGTACCAGTTTATAGCTTGCCACTTTTTCATCTTTTTCAGGGCCGTCATTGCTGCGTATGCGTTCAACTTCATAGTGTGGAGTAATAAAATGTTGGTTAGGCACAACGAGTACGCTGACATTCTGTCGTGATTCAATGTCAATAATGGATTGGCGTTTTTCATTGAGTAAATAGGTTGCAATTTCAATAGGGAGTATAGCTCTAACTTGCTGAGTATTATCTTTGATTGCATTCTCTTCAATTAAACGAATGATAGAGAGGGCGAGTGATTCTATACCACGTATAGTTCCTTGGCCTAAGCACCGTGGACAAGTAATTTCGCTGGATTCGCCTAGTGATGGGCGCAAGCGTTGACGAGACATTTCAAGCAGGCCAAAACGAGAAATACGTCCTACCTGAACTTTTGCTCTATCCATGGATAATGCATTACGTACGCGTTCTTCAACTTCACGTTGATTGCGTGTCGGTGTCATATCGATAAAATCGATTACGACTAAACCACCCATATCGCGTAAACGTAATTGACGTGCGATTTCATCGGCTGCTTCAAGGTTAGTTGTGAGGGCGGTTTCTTCAATGTCTACGCCTTTGGTAGAACGAGCCGAGTTAATATCGATAGAGACTAATGCTTCTGTGTGATCAATAACGACTGAGCCGCCAGAAGGGAGTCTCACTTCTCTTTGGAATGC
This sequence comes from Gammaproteobacteria bacterium, assembly GCA_031291255.1. Classification (GTDB taxonomy): domain Bacteria; phylum Pseudomonadota; class Gammaproteobacteria; order DSM-16500; family DSM-16500; genus UBA5158. The sequence continues at coordinate 17,156 of JARLJN010000195.1, read as the reverse complement.
GGATTCAATTTGGCTTTCAATTTGAAAGCGAGTAAATAAAGGCGTTTGATCTTTGTAAAGTTTAATGCGAGAGCTGAAATCAGGTCTCACTAATTTAATATGGTTAAGGATTTCTTCATAAACAGCTGGATCGTCTACGACAACTTCGTCTATATCTTTGCGCAGATAATCACGGACCGCTCTAATCACTACATTGCTTTCTTGATAGATTAAGAAAGGGGCAGGGCGTTGTTCTGCCACCGAGCGTATCGCTTCCCAATGCCTCAGTAAAATATCTAAGTCCCACTGTAATTCATCATGGCTTTTTCCGCTGCCAGCTGTTCTGACAATCAAGCCCATGCCTTCTGGCAGAGTAAGAGTAGCTAAATTTTCACGTAACTCAGAACGTTCTTCACCTTCAATACGACGAGAAATCCCGCCTGCACGAGGATTATTAGGCATGAGAACTAAATAGGAGCCGGGGAGTGAAACGATAGTGGTAAGGGCTGCGCCTTTGTTTCCGCGTTCTTCTTTATCGATTTGGACGATTAATTCGTGTCCTTCTTGCAGGACTTCGTTAATTGCTGGGCGTTTACCTGTGTCTTGGTAGCTGCTGATAAAGCATGATCTTGCGACTTCTTTGAGGGGTAAAAATCCATGTCGTTCTTCGCCATAATCCACGAAGGCAGCTTCTAAACTAGGCTCTATGCGGGTGATTTTACCTTTGTAGATATTGGATTGTTTTTGCTCTCGAGCTGAAGATTCAATAATTAAATCATATAGATGTTGTCCGCTTGCTAGCGCGACTCGCAACTCCTCGTTCTTATGGGTTGCGTTAATTAGCATTCTTTTCATTGGTCACCTGTTAAATTATTCAGGTGCTCTGTTATTTATGTGATGCCTGTGGCCGCTTCTTTTTTGGAGATGCGTGCGAAAATGTTAAATGAGTAGAAGAATCCGAAGGTCGACCTAGTGTGGCGGGGCGCAGTAATGCACCAAGGCTAAGCGGAACAATAGTTTTAATTTTCGTCTGCATAGCGGGACCAGAATATTTTATTAAATATTAAAATCGGCTTCTTTATTCATTTGTTATTCCAAGAATCTTGAATAACACATTCATATTTCGCTCTAAAAATGTTAGGTGCCACACATTTATGGCTCATTCACAAGATATCAGAACACTGTTTATATTTTAAATTCAAAGTATACGCTAACGTTATGATTAATATGCCAAAAATGATTAATTTTAATCAGCTATTTGTTCTCAAAAAACTCTATCTGGCACTCAATTCCCAGGCTAGTGAGTGTTTTTTGGCCATAATCTCATGCGAATACACGTTAAAAATCTTGCTATATATAGCAAATCTAAATATATCAGTAATTTTCTGCTTGATCAATGAGATAGCCCCTTTCCTAAACGAGATAAATAAAGCCTTTTTTTGGCGCATAATTTGCGCAGCAATAGGATTACTTTCTATTTTTTGTTATGATGTCGGCCAATGATAATTCTGGATTGGATTAAATGGTAAATACGCAAATAACGCCTGTGCAATATATAACAATAGAAGAAGGCTATGCAGATCAGCGCATTGATAATTTTTTAGTGACACGTTTGAAAAGTCTGCCTAAGACACGGATATATCGTTTGCTACGCAAAGGGGAAGTGAGGGTTAACAAAAAACGTACTCAACCCAGTTACCGTTTACAATTGGGTGATGTAATACGCCTTCCTCCTATGCATTTAGAAGAAAAAGTCGTTGCTGCGCCCCCAGGGAAGCGCTCTGTTGCTATGTTAACGGATCGCATTTTGTATGAAGACAAGAACTTACTGATTATCAATAAACCGTCTGGTATTCCTGTGCATGGAGGTACGGGCGTGCAAGTAGGGGTAGTAGAAACCTTGCGTGCAATGTATCCCAAACTGCCTCAATTGGAGTTGGTTCATCGTTTGGATGCTGATACTTCAGGCTGTTTAATTTTAGCAAAAAAGCGCAGTACTCTCAGAGAAATTCATGGGCTGTTACGTACAGGGCAGGTTCATAAAGTCTATTTGGCTTTAACTAAGGGTCATTGGAGTCCTTCAGAGTTGCGGGTAGAAGCGGCTTTGAGAAAAAATCATTTAAGCAGCGGCGAGCGTATAGTGAAAGTAGATCAAGAGGGAAAGCCATCATTAACCGTATTTGAGCCCATTCAAAGCTATCAAGGTGCTATGTTGGTTGAAGCTACCCTGCACACAGGGCGTACGCACCAGATTAGGGTGCATGCCCGTTATCGCAGTCATCCTATTGCGGGTGATGAAAAGTACGGGGATAAAGAATTCAATAAAAAATTGCGGGAAATAGGGTTGAAACGTTTGTTTCTGCATTCGCATCTTATTGAATTTACGATACCTTCAACCGGTCAGCACGTTAAGGTGACAGCGCCTTTAGACCCTGAGTTAAAGAAGTGTCTTGATAAATTATGATATTTACATTGAAAGAGTTGCGTTCAAAGGTGTGCTTCTATTTGACAGCGATGCGACATCAGCATAAAATCGCCGGCCATGGATAAGAACTATATTTTACCTACACACATAGATCCCTATCGTTATGCAGAAAATGCAGGACGCTTACAAGGTCGTTTGCAACTTAAGGATATGGATAGACTAACGCCTAGTTTGTTAGAAAGTGATGGAGAGGTGGCAATTGATGTTGTATTTGGGATAGATCCCCAAGGTATCAAGTATTTAAAGGGCAGCTTTGAAACAAAGGTCACGTTACAGTGCCAGCGTTGCCTGGAGCCTTTTTCATTGGCTATTCATGATCATTTAAGCTCAGGGCTAGTCCGCTCTGAAGAGGCAGCGAAGAAGCTTCCAGATCATTATGAGCCTTTGATAGTTAAGGATGATGAGCTAGTCATAAATGATATGATAGAAGATGAATTAATACTGAGTTTACCTATAGTGCCTATGCATGATGCTTCTGATTGTAGAGTGAAGCTCCCAGTTATAGCGGCAGAGGTTGAGTCAGCAGTGGGTGGAGCAAAAGTGAATCCATTTAAGATTATTGAATCACTGAAGTCTAAGAATAAAGAATAATTCAACATTTAGTGTATCTGGTAAAATGTTGAATTCATGTTATATCCAGATAATTTTAAGTCAACATTCTAAGAAGATGTTGATACCAACTGTGAGGAGTTAAGTAATGCCAGTACAAAAAAGTCGAGTAACCCGTTCAAAACGCGGTATGCGTCGCGCACATGATGCATTGACAGGATCAGCGTTATCAGTAGATGCAGCGACGGGTGAAACGCATCGTCGTCACCATATCAGTCCAGAAGGCTATTATAAAGGGCGCCTAGTTATCGCCAAAAAAGCTGCGACTGTAGAAGATAATACTGAAGAGTAACTCCTTTGAAAATGATGACAATTGCAGTGGATGCTATGGGGGGTGATAACGGCCCCCCTGTTGTTGTACCGGCAGCCTTGCAGGTACTAATAAGACACGATAATTTAGTCTTAATTTTAGTAGGCGATGAATCAATTCTGCAGCAGCAATTGCTTATTCATAATAAAAATAATTCAATAGACCCCTCTCGTTTAATCATTCGACACACAACTCAACATGTGGAAATGGGTGAATCACCTGCCTTGGCTCTGCGTACCAAAAAAGATTCATCTATGCGTGTTGCAATTAATTTAGTAAAAGAAGAAAAAGCTCAAGCTTGTGTTAGCGCTGGCAATACGGGTGCTTTAATGGCAACGGCACGTTTCGTGTTGAAGACATTACCGGGTATTGATAGGCCGGCAATTATTTCTTCCTTTCCTACTATCGCTGAAAATAAAGATATGCGCATGTTAGATTTGGGCGCAAATGTAGATTCTAACGCTGAACTTTTATTTCAGTTTGCTGTGATGGGTTCTGTTTTAGCATCTGCAATTGATAATATAAAAAATCCCAAAATATATCTTTTAAATATAGGCGTAGAAGATATCAAAGGAAATGAACAAGTAAAACAAGCCGCTCAGTTACTTTCACAATCGCCTGGAATAAATTATCAAGGCTACATTGAAGGCGATGAAATTTATAAAGGTGAAGCTGACATCGTAGTTTGTGATGGCTTTGTCGGAAATGTTGCGTTAAAAACAACTGAAGGCGTTGCAAAATTTGTTGGAAGATTTCTCAAAAAAGCTTTTGCTCGAAATATACTGACTAAATTAGCAGGTTTGATTGCATTACCCGTTTTAAAATCCTTAGCTAAGGTAATTGATCCTGAGCGTTATAATGGAGCTTGTTTTATAGGCTTAAAAGGTATAGTGATTAAAAGTCATGGGGGCGCAAGCATTAATGCTTTCTCCTATGCTATTGAAGAGGCTATAAGACAGGTAGAGCACAATATTCCTTACCGTATTGGTGCAGAAGTAGAGCGCTTGCTTACTTATGCAGCTTCTAATAAAGAAGCAAACAACTCTATTAAGAAATAATTCATAAGTACTTTTATTCTGGATTGAAACACATAATGACATACTCAAAAATATTAGGTACAGGCGGCTACCTTCCAGAAAAAATTCTCACTAATGCAGACTTGGAAAAAATAGTCGATACCACCAGTGAATGGATAATTGAGCGCACGGGTATACATCAGCGTCATATCGCTGCAGAACATGAAACCTCTTTAAGTATGGCGGAAAATGCCGCGCGTGTTGCAATGGATGCAGCAGGCATTTTGCCTGAAGATATAGGCATGATCATTATTGCCACGACTACACCTCAAAAAATGTTTCCTAGTACTGCTTGTTTATTGCAACAACGTTTAGGCATTGCAGGCTGTCCTGCATTCGATCTTAACTCCACAGCTTGTGCTGGCTTTGTTTATGCATTGAGTATAGCGGACCAATTTATTAAAAATGGTGTGATTAAAAATGCGTTAGTCATAGGCAGTGAAGTCATGTCTCGTGTAGTCGATTGGACTGACAGAACCACTTGTGTTTTGTTTGGTGATGGTGCGGGTGCTGTGATTATCGGTGCAAGCGAAGAGCCAGGCATTTTGTCCACTCATTTACACGCAGATGGAACACATAAAGATGTTTTATCTTTGACTGTAGGATTTGGTAAGCCTATGGCTGTAGAAGAAGCTTTATACATAAAAATGACTGGCAATCAGTTGTTTAAATTAGCGGTAAATATTTTGGGTGATTTGTTTGACGAGACCTTGCAAGCAAACTCATTAGAGAAATCAGATATTGATTGGTTGGTTCCGCATCAAGCAAATATTCGTATCATTCAAGCGATGGCAAAAAAACTTGCCCTGCCTCTTGAGCGTGTTGCCATTACTTTAGAAGATCAAGGTAATACTTCTAGCGCATCTATACCGCTAGCTCTGGATAAAGCCATTAGAGATGGAAGAATCAAGCGTGGTGAGATGCTGCTATTAGAAGGTTTTGGCGGCGGCTTAGCTTGGGGTTCAGCGTTAATTAAATATTAAGGTAATCTCAAGTATGGTCACTCAAACACTAGGCGTAGTTTTTCCCGGTCAAGGTTCACAATCAGTAGGAATGTTATCTGACATAGCGCGAGAATTTCCTATTGTTGAAAAAACATTTGAAGAAGCGTCTTTCGTTTTAGGCTATGACCTATGGAAGTTAGTGCAATCAGGTCCTGCAGAAGAACTTGATAAAACAGTGCACACTCAACCTGCTTTATTGGCTGCTGCTTATGCCATCTGGTCTATTTTAGAAAAAGAAATATCTTTTAAGCCAGCACTATTAGCGGGTCATAGTTTAGGTGAGTACGCTGCGTTAGTCTGTGCGAAAGCGATGAGTTTCAGCGATGGAATACGTCTGGTGGCTGCCAGAGGATTATACATGCAAGAAGCTGCGCCTATTGGTGTGGGTGGTCTGGGAGCCGTTATAGGGTTGGATGATGCGGCTGTTCAGGATGTTTGTCATAAATCAGTGATGGATGATGAAGTATTGTCTCCTGCTAATTTTAATTGCCCTGGCCAAGTGGTAGTGGCTGGACATCTCAAAGCTGTAGAAAGAGCATTAGTCCTAGCTAAAGCGCAAGGTGCGAAATTAGCTAAGCTTTTGCCTGTAAGTGTTTCATCTCATTGCGCTTTAATGCAGCCTGCCGCAGAAAGATTAACGGCTTTATTACCCACTATTGCGATAGAAACTCCTACCATCCCTGTTATTAGTAATGTTGATGTGGTTCCTTATACTACACCTCAAGCCATTAGAGATGGATTGGTACGTCAGCTAGTAATGCCTGTTAGATGGGTAGAAACAATACAGTTATTTTCTACACAGGGCATTACAGATATAGTAGAATGCGGTCCAGGTAAAGTGCTTAATGGTTTAAATAAACGTATTGCAAAAGATATCCAATTGACTAATAGTGCAGACCTAACGAGCTTAAAAGCTTTATTGGCACAGTACATTTCAAATTAAGGAGTTACCATGTCACAAAAAGGCAGAGTTGCTTTAGTGACAGGCGCCAGCCGCGGCATAGGCCAGGCCGTAGCGCATGCTTTAGGGCAGGCAGGTGCGACTGTTATTGGAACAGCTACAACGATAGAGGGTGCTAATAAGATTTCAGAAGCCCTAAAAAATGCAAATATTGCTGGCATAGGCTTAGTGCTCAATGTAGCTAGCCCTGAATCGGTAGAGCAGGCTTTAGCTGAGGTTAAAGCACAGTTTGGAATGCCTGCCATTTTGGTGAATAACGCTGCCATTACTCAAGACAATCTTTTATTACGAATGAAAGAAGAAGAATGGAGTAATGTGATAGAAACCAATCTGAGTTCTATTTATCGTATGACCAAAGCGTGTTTAAGAGATATGTTAAAGGCGCGTTGGGGTAGGATTATTAGTATAGGTTCAGTAGTGGGTTCTACAGGTAACCCTGGGCAAGTGAATTACGCTGCTGCAAAAGCGGGATTGATCGGGTTTACTAAAGCATTAGCGCAAGAAGTAGGGTCGCGGGATATTACGGTTAATGCGGTGGCTCCAGGCTTTATAGACACCGATATGACACGCAACCTTCCTGAAGAACAACGAAATGCTTTGCTGCAACGCATACCTATGCAGCGGCTGGGATTGGTTGAAGAAATCGGTGCCGCAGTGGCATTTTTTGCTTCAGAATCAGCAGGATATATAACAGGACAAACTTTGCATGTCAATGGTGGCATGTACATGAATTAAACGCAACGCTGTAAGATTCACTTGCAAGTTGTTGTTTTTCGAATAAACTACCACACGCAGAGCATTCTTAGGTAATATACGACCAGAATTTTATTGATAAGGGGAAATTTATGAGTACAGTTGAAGCGCGTGTAAAAAAGATTGTTGTTGAGCAGTTGGGTGTTAAAGATGAAGAAGTCACAAATGATGCTTCATTCGTTGATGATTTAGGCGCAGATTCCCTAGATACAGTAGAATTGGTTATGGCGTTAGAAGAAGAATTTGAAACTGAAATTCCTGACGAAGATGCTGAAAAAATCACAACTATCCAACAAGCTATTGATTACATAAACTCTCATCAAAAAGAATCTTCTAAAAGCTAATGCAATCATTGCTTTTAATTGTCTAGATGAGATGGTTGAGTGAAGGAGTCATTTTTGAGTAAGCGACGTGTAGTTGTTACAGGGTTAGGTATGGTAAGTCCATTGGGTTTAAACGTGGACGATACTTGGAAGGCTATTCTTGCTGGTAAGAGTGGTGTTAGCCTAATTGATCAATTTGATACTTCTGATTTGAGTTGCCGCATTTCTGCAGCAGTCAAAAACTTTGATCCGCTTCCTTATATGTCTGAAAAAGAAGCGCGTAAAAAAGATTACTTTATTCAATATGGGCTCGCAGCAGCCATCCAAGCTATTGCTGATTCCGGTCTGCAAATTTCTGAAGAAAATGCAGATCGCGTAGGCGCAGCTATCGGTTCAGGCATTGGTGGTTTGCCTTTTATCGAAAAGTCCCATTCTATTTTAACTGCATCGGGTCCACGTCGAATTTCACCTTTTTTCATTCCAGGTGCCATCATTAATATGATAGCTGGAAATTTATCTATCATGTACGGTATGCGCGGTCCGAATATTGCTGTTGTGACAGCGTGTACGACAGGCACGCATAACATAGGATTAGCTGCACGAACGATTGCTTATGGCGATGCCGATGTCATGGTAGCAGGCGGTTCAGAAATGGCTTCCACTAAGCTTGGTATCAGCGGCTTTGCTGCCATGCGCGCTCTTTCTACACGCAATGATGCACCAGAAAAAGCAAGTCGTCCTTGGGATAAAGACAGAGATGGTTTTATTTTAGGTGATGGAGCGGGTGTAATCGTATTAGAAAGTTACGAACACGCTACAGCGCGTGGTGCAAAAATATATGCCGAATTAGTCGGCTTTGGTTCAAGTGCAGATGCTTCACATATCACTACTCCACATCCTGAAGGTTTGGGAGCAGCTAAGTCTATGATGAATGCAATTAATGATGCAGGTATGCGTGTTGATGAAGTGGATTATATCAATGCTCATGGGACATCCACTCCTGTAGGCGATGAACTGGAAGTGTTGGCAGTGAAACGTTGTTTTGGTGATCATGCTTATAAGCTAGCTGTGAGTTCAACCAAATCAATGACAGGGCATTTGTTAGGCGCTGCAGGTTCAGTAGAAGCCATATTCAGTATATTGGCTATTCGAGATCAAGTCGCACCACCTACCATCAATTTAGACAATCCTAGCGAGGGTTGTGATTTAAATTTTGTGCCGCATAAACCTCAATATATGAAAATTACATCAGCGCTTTCCAACTCGTTTGGATTCGGCGGAACTAATGGTAGTTTGTTATTCAGACAGTTATAATCCTAAAAGGATATGACTACATTTAAACGTGCTTTATTCATCATTTTAGGACTATTTTTTCCTATTTTTTTGGGGACGTGTTTATTTTGGCTGGATTTTACCCATACCTCAATGATACATGCAAAAGAGGGTGTGAAGTATAACGTAGCTCCTGGTGCCACTTATAAAACCATTTCTACCGATTTGTATAAGCAACATCTCATTTCTCATTCCTTGCTTTTTAATATATTAGTCCGCCTAGATGGCAACATCCACAAGCTTAAGGCCGGCGAGTATTTATTTCCTTATGGCGCGACACCACTACACGTTTTAAATCAAATAATGACGGGTACTGGTTTGATTTATCATACTTTTACTATTATTCCAGGCTCCACCTTTGCACAGATGAGATTAGTCTTAAATAATAATGCGGAGCTAAAGCATACCAGCATGAATTTAAGTGATGCAGAGCTTATGAAACGTTTAGGCAGCTCGTATACCAATCCAGAAGGTTTGTTTTTTCCTGACACCTATTATTTTGTTTTGGGAACGCCGGATTTAACACTATTAAAAAATGCATACCATGCGATGCAGACTAAATTAAATGCTGCATGGCAGCATCGCGCGCCGAATTTACCTTTTAAAACATCTTATGAAGTGTTAATTGCTGCATCTATTATTGAAAAAGAAACAGGACTAAACGAAGAGCGGCCTATTATTGCAGGAGTATTAGAAAATCGGCTTAGGTTAAATATGTTATTACAATTTGATCCCACCGTTATATATGGTTTAGGTTCGCGTTATACGGGTAAAATTTACTTAACGAATTTGCGTGAAAATAACCCTTACAATACTTACGTTGTGAAAGGTTTGCCGCCCACACCCATTTCTATGCCTAGTTTGATATCTATTAACGCGGTTACGCAGCCTGATAATAATGATTATTTATATTTTGTGGCAAAAGGATATGGTTCTGGGCATCAATTCTCTCGCACCTTGTCGCAGCATAATGCTGCTGTATCTGTATCTAGAGTGCATCTTGCTGGCAATTTTAATGTTGAATTAATACAGAAGTATTTGATTAAAACGTTTAGAAAAGAATATCCGATAGCTAGAGTTCCCATGAAGTAGCCCGGATTGAGCTTTGCGAAAATCCGGGATTCTCGGCAGAACTCATATTAACCCTCGACAAAAGTTATGTAGAAGGAATCATAATGCAAACAGATACACCTACCGGTATATTTCTGACAATTGAAGGTATAGAAGGCGTTGGTAAAACAACAGCCATGAAGTTCATTCAAAAATATCTTACTCATATCCATCAAGATTTTGTCCTGACACGAGAACCCGGTGGCACAGGTGTTGCAGAACAAATTCGACAGATTTTATTAACACCCAATACGATAGAAACCATTACACCAGAAGCCGAATTATTATTAATGTTTGCCAGTCGTGCTCAGCATATACAACATTTTATCTTACCGCATTTGAGGGAAGGAAAAGTGGTAGTCAGTGATCGTTTTGTTGATGCAAGTTATGCATATCAAGGCGGCGGCAGACAAATAGATATTAATCGCATAGCAACCCTAGAAAAATGGATTATGGATAACCTGCGGCCTCATGCTACGATACTGTTAGATGCGCCTGCTGCATTAGGCATGGCTAGAGCAAAAAATAGAGGATCACAAGATAGAATAGAGCAGGAGAAAATTGATTTTTTTGAAAGAGTGCGTGCCGCTTATTTAGTGAGAGCGGAAAATGATAAGCAACGATTTTATGTGTTGGATGCAACACAACCATTAAATGTGGTGCATGCTCAAATTAAAACGGTTTTAGATAAGTTATTTGGGATGACAAGGTGAGCAATACGACTCTTCAAGCAAGCCCGGATATATTTACCTGGCAGACACAAGTCTGGCAGCATTTATGGCATGCCAAACAAAATCAGCGCTTAGCACATGCATTATTGTTTTTAGGACAAGACGGAATAGGAATGCAGGAATTTGCACTTGCTTTTGCAAATGCTATTTTATGCTCTCAGCCTAACGAGTTAGGAAATTGGTGCAGAGCATGTCAAGCTTGTCACTTGCTGCATGCTGGCACACATCCAGATTTAATTATAATAGAGCCTGAAAAAGCAGGGCAGAAAATTAGTGTAGATCAAATTCGAGATATCATTAAATCCGTCAATGAAACAACGCTACAAGGCGGATATAGAATAGTCGTTATCAATCCATCAACCTCCATGAACACGAATGCAGCTAATGCATTATTAAAATCCTTAGAAGAACCTGTTAATAATACTTTATTTATTTTAATCAGTGATGAAGGTTTGCGTTTACCTGCGACTATCATGAGTCGATGTCAAAAAATAGTTTTTGCAAAACCGACTCATACACAAGCTGTGCAATGGCTGCAGGCACAATTAAAGAATGAAAAAATAGATACACAATTATTACTAAAGTTAGCCGATGGAGCGCCATTACGTGCTTTATCACTTTTAGAAAAAGATTTATTAGGGTTGCGTAAAGATGTTTATCAAGGTCTGCATGCGTTAAGCCAAGGTCACTCAGACCCTGTAAAATTAGCTGCGAAATGGCAGAATGAAGATCAGATTAACATGGTGGATTTATTGTTAAGTTGGTTAACTGATTTGTTACGTTATAAATTAACAGAAGATCCTGCGCACTTGATTAACTCGGATTATCATAATGAAATAGTGAAAATTAGCGTTTCACTATTAAAAAATAATTTACTCGCCTATATAGAGCATTTACAACAGACACGCGGTGTTCTGCTTACATCAGCAAATTTAAACAAACAATTATTATTAGAAGATTTACTCATACGATGGACACACTATGTATCTAGTTGACTCACATTGCCACTTAGATCAATTAGATCTAAGCAAGTATGAAGGTAAGCTTGAGCATGCTTTGGCGTTTGCACAAGAAAAAAATGTCAAACACATGTTGTGTGTATGCATTACCTTGGCAGAATTTCCTAACGTTTTAAAAATTGCAAAATCATACCCTAACGTGAGTGCATCAGTAGGTTTGCATCCAAATGAAATAGTCGATCAAGAACCTACGGTTGAACAGTTAGTCTCACTTGCACGAGATGAAAAAATTGTTGCAATAGGTGAAACAGGGCTGGATTATTTTCGCAGCACGGGCGATGTAGAATGGCAGCGCCAACGATTTCGCACCCATATACAAGCAGCAAAAGAAATTAACAAACCTTTAATTGTGCATACGCGTGCAGCAAAAGCAGATACCTTGCGAGTGTTAAAAGAAGAAAATGCGAATGATTTAGGTGGCGTTATGCATTGCTTCACTGAAGATTGGGAAACCGCAAAAGCGGCATTAGATTTAAATTTTTATATTTCTATTTCTGGCATTGTTACATTTAAAAGTGCAACTGAAATTCAAGAAGTTGCAAAGCGTATTCCGCTAGATCGATTATTAATAGAAACTGATTCACCTTATTTAGCACCTAATCCATTTCGTGGTAAATCCAATGAACCAGCTTATGTACTTCAAGTTGCAGAATATATTGCGCAATTGAGAGGAATAGAGTTGGAGGAGCTTGCGACACAAACAAGCAAAAACTTTTTCAGTTTATTTAAAGGGGCATTATGTTTAGACCTGTAAGCGTGTTCATAGGATTACGATATACGCGAGCAAAACGTCGTAATCATTTTATTTCATTCATTTCTTTGATGTCTATGATGGGGATTGCGCTTGGCGTTATTGTTTTGATTACAGTGTTGTCTGTTATGAATGGATTCGACAGAGAAATTAAAAACCGTGTTTTTAGTATGGTGCCGCCTATTACTGTAGGAAGTGTTGCAAATTATATTCTGAATTGGCAAGACTTAGAAAAAATATTGCGAGACGTTCCTGATGTCACTGCTGTAGCGCCTTTTGTGAGTGGGCAGGTTTTATTAACGAGTTCTGGATTAGTTCAACCTGCTATGATTAGCGGAATCATTCCAGACCAAGAAAAAAAGATTTCTGAAATCAGTGATAAAATGGTGCAGGGTAAATTATCGGATTTAGTCTCTGGTGATTTTGGAATTGTGTTAGGAGAAGATTTAGCAAACCGTTTAGATGTGATATTGGGCGATAAGGTTAACGTGATTACGCCACAATTTTCACTTACACCTGCAGGTGTTAATCCACGCGCAAAACGATTTACTGTCACGGGCATATTCAAAGCAGGAAGTGGTTTTGGTTTTGATAATATGCTTGCTTATATTAATTTAACCGATGCACAGAAACTTTTTGCGATGGGCGAGAGTGTTTCCGCAATGCATGTAGATATCAAAGATGTTTATATGGCTCCACAATTTACTGAGAAACTTTCACATCAATTAACCTCTACAGCACGCGTGACCAATTGGACAGAGCAGTTTGGTGCATTTTTTCATGCGGTTAAATTAGAAAAAACCATGATGTTTTTTATTTTACTGCTCATCATTGCTGTTGCTGTTTTCAATTTAGTTTGTACTTTGGTGATGGTAGTTAATGAGAAAGAAGCAGATATTGCGATTCTAAGAACCATAGGGGCGACACCTAGAACCATCATGACTATTTTTATTGTTCAAGGTGCCATGATAGGAGTCGTTGGAACATTTCTTGGAGTGGTACTCGGTATTGCATTAGCCTGGAACGTAACAGATATAGTAAATTGGATACAGCATGTTTTTCACGTGCAGTTTCTTTCTTCCAGCGTTTATTTTGTCAATTATCTTCCCTCAGAATTACTTGCATCGGATATTATCCAAATAGGATTATCAGCCTTGATATTAAGTTTATTAGCAACTATCTATCCGGCTTGGCGGGCTTCCCGCACAGAACCTGTGGAGGCCTTGCGTTATGAGTAACATAGTATTGGAATGTCGTGATCTATCTAAAAGTTATTTTGACGGTGCAGCACTTATACAAGTGTTACAAGGCGTTAATTTGCAAGTTCAAGCGGGAGAAATGATAGCTGTTATCGGAAATTCAGGATCAGGAAAAAGTACGTTAATGCATTTGTTAGGTGGTTTAGATAAACCTAGCAGCGGTAATATTTTGATTAAGGGAAAAAATATTGCAGCTTTATCTGAAACAGAAAAATGCGATTTGCGTAATCGCAATTTAGGTTTTGTGTATCAGTTCCATCATTTGCTGCCTGAATTTACGGCATTAGAAAATGTCTGTATGCCGCTATTGATAGGTAATATGGATCCTAAGATGGCAGAGCCTAAAGCAGAACATATTTTAGAATTAGTTGGATTGAAAGAACGACTCACACATAAAATTAGCGAATTGTCAGGTGGTGAACGCCAACGCGTTGCAATTGCAAGAGCGCTGGTGATAGATCCACTTTGTATATTGGCTGATGAGCCTACAGGCAATTTAGATCCTAAAAATGCTGAACGCGTTTTTCAATTATTTTTAGATTTACAAAAAGCGTGTCAAACAAGTGTAGTGATAGTGACACATGATATACGTTTGGCAGAGCAAACACAGCGTATGTTAAAAATAGAAAATGGGGAGTTGGTTTTAATTTAGATTATGCTAAATCAGAAGTTTCCGTAAGAGGGTTAATATATTGTGAAGCACGATTTGATGCTATGGATGGCATCTTTAAGAACATGGATGTGCTGTTTAGAGTGCGAAACAATATATTAACCCTCTTATGGGAACTTCTGGTTTTAAATTAAGGAGTGATGATGGATCATCTAGCTTTTTTAAAAGAGAGTGAGTTATTTCAAGGATTAACCGACGATCAATTAAAAAAAATTGATGAACTTGCTGTAGAAGTTGCTTTCATGCCGGGTGAATTGATCATTCGAGAAAACGAACACAATGATAATGTTTATCTCGTTCGTGAAGGTGAAGTGGCTGTTGTAAAATTTGAAGCGAATAGTGACAAGCCGCATCATGTGGCGACATTGAAAAAAAATGCAGTCATAGGTGAATATGAAATACTAGGGCAGCAAGCTAGAACAATTTCAGTTATGGCAGTCACTCATTGTCAGTTGTTATCTATTTCTGCAAAAAAACTGTATGATTTATTTGAGCATGGGGCTCAAAATATTTCTTCTAAATTGGGTGCTAAATCCTCTCTCCATAGTATTATTTTAGATAATGTTGCGCGCACAGTAGGTCAACGTATACGTAACAGTAATGATTCTATCGTTGAAAAATTAAAATTAGAGTTAGCGCATGATAAAGAACGTAATGCAATGGCGCGTTTGATCATTACGCTTATTGCATTTTTATGTTTTTATATGTGGCTGATTCAAATTGCAATACATCTACCTGATAAAATTCCCTCGCTCAATTATGTTGTGATACCTTTCATTTTTATTTTTATGGTATCCATAGGGTTTATTATAAAAAAAAATGGATATCATCTGAGTTTATATGGTTTAACAACGCGAGATAGTCTGGCATCAATAAAAGATTCATTTTATTTTACGGCTGCTCTTGCATTGATATGTGTTTTTTATAAAGCGATGTTAATTCATTATTCACCCGATTTTTCTGATAGAGATTTATTTGATATACGAGAGTTTTACCCAAACGATATGATGTTTATTTTGTTGTATTTATTATTTATTCCTATACAAGAATTTATAGTAAGAGGAGTGCTGCAAGGTTCATTTCAAGAGTTTATACAAACTCGTCATAAAATATTTTGGTCCATAATGCTTTCCAATCTCTTATTTAGTATTACCCATTTGCACGTGTCATTAATGACCGCATTTGTTGTGTTTGTTTCGGGTGTATTTTGGGGAGGTTTGTATGCGCGACATAAAACCTTAGTCGGTGTGACGGTGTCGCATTTGCTAGTTGCTATCTGGGCATTTTGTATAGTAGGAATAAGTTTATGAATTTAAAATCTGAAAATTTTAATTTTATTAAAAATAGCCAATTATTTGTAGGCTTATCTGATAAACAATTGCTAAAAATAATGCCCTTGGTGAGTATAAAAAACTTTTCTGCCTATGATATTATCATTAAAGAAAATGATATTAATGATAATATTTATTTATTAAAAAACGGATGTGTTGAAGTCATTAAACAGGAATCAAGCTCTCAGTCTCATAGAATTGCAACGTTATATGAAGGTGCAGTGATTGGTGAGGTAAGCGCATTGGATCATGCTCCACGTTCTGCTTCTATTGTTGCGCTGACCGATTGCGTAGTGTTTGAAATTTCAGTTCCAGAATTAAAATCGTTTTCAGAAAATGATTTTAATTCAGTATTAAATAAATTAAATCGTTTTCTAACCGGTGGAAAAACAGTGTTGCCCCTTTTTTCTATAGTCATTAAAAATTTAACGACTGCAGTGAAAGAGCGTATACGTGAAAGTAATAAAGCAATGGTGGAAGGGTTAAAAAAAGAATTACTGCTTTTGAAAGAACGTAATGCAATGGGTAGGTTAATTATAAATACAGTAGCATCGTTATGTATTTACATGCTGATTATTCAGGTATTACAACAGTTTGCTAGCAAGTTACCTGATAGTTCATTCATTACTATACCATTGTTGGTAGTCTTCTCATTGGGTACCTTCGCTATGATTAAGCAAAGTGGGTATCCATTGAGTTTGTACGGGCTTACATTTCATGGCTGGAAGGCATCGTTAAAAGATTCTATTATTTATACTGGAATTTTTGCGATTATCTGTGTGTTCTATAAGTGGGAATTGATTCATCACTCAGCTAATTACATAGGCCAACCTCTTTTTCAACTGGGGTTTGGTGGAAAATTTCCGGAGCATGCTTATTTAATTAAAACAGCATTGATATTGGGCTACATTATTTTTGTACCTGCTCAAGAGTTTATTATGCGCGGAGCATTACAAAGTTCTTTTTATGAATTTTTTCGCGGCAAACATAAAACATTTTGGTCTATCATTTTATCTAATTTATTTTTTAGTATAACCCACTTGCACCTTTCGCTAGCCTTTAGTTTTATTGCGTTACTGCCAGGATTATTTTGGGGATGGTTGTATTCCAGGAATAGAACCTTAGTCGGCGTGATTTCTTCGCATATCTTTATTGGCGTTTGGGGATTTTTTATAGTTGGTGTATTTTGAAACGTGAAATTGCCTCATTTGTCGTTTAGCACAAATCATTGTCGTAACACTGTTGTCGTCCCGGACAAATCGTCGTCGTCTCGGACAAATCATCGTCGTCTTAATACTGTTGTCGTCTCGGACAAATCATTATCGTCATAACTTATCACTGCTGTCGTCCCGGACAAATCATTATCGTCATAACTTATCACTGCTGTCGTCCCGGACAAATCATTATCGTCATAACTTTTCACTGCTGTCGTCCCGGACAAATCATTATCGTC
>JARLJN010000194.1 GCA_031291255.1 Gammaproteobacteria bacterium | reverse complement strand
TTTGTGTAACCTCTTCCCAAGGCATTATTGCTCTCCAAAACTGCAATAATACATCATTTAAAAGTGTTACCTATGTCCCCGTCCAAGTGTTACCTATGTAGCCGGTCTATACATGCTTTTTACGAAACCCAACATAACGTTACGTTGGGTTTCATAAAAAGCACTCAACCTAACATAACGTTACGTTGGGTTTCGTAAAAAGCACTCAACCCAACCTACAGTATTATTTAGTTTGTTCTCCTGTCTCAGTTATGTTGGGTTTCATAAAAAGCATTCAACCCAACCTACACAGAAGATGTGTGCATATCCTAGGCTTGGTGTAAGAGGTTCAAATATCCCAGCCTTAAAATTAATGCAGTTTGTACTGTAAAAATGCACAATAATTCCTAACATTTCTCTCAGCAATGCCTTTGACCTCTCCAATAAATAGCTTAGAATAGCGATTCATTTTTGCGGGTGTAGTTCAATGGTAGAACTTCAGCTTCCCAAGCTGATAGCGTGGGTTCGATTCCCATCACCCGCTTATCTATTTCGATAAATAAATCAGGAAGGGCTCGTTTATGAGGAAATTTTTAAAAATTGCCAGCATCACAATAGGGTTAATTCTGCTCTCTATTTTGGTAGTAGTAGGCTTGTTAATTACTTTTGTGAGCCCCGATAGATTAAAACCAGTTATAGTAAAACAAGTTTATAATTATACCGGGCATGAATTAGTGATAGATGGAAATTTGTCGTGGTCAATTTTTCCTTATTTAAGTATTCAAGTTGGTCATATGACATTAAATAATTCATCTGACTTTAAAGAAAAAATATTTGCAGAAGTCACTCGCGCCACTGTAGGTATAAAGTTATTGCCTTTATTGCACCGAAGAATCGAAGCGAATGGAATTTCAATTACAGGTGCTACGATAAATCTTATTAAAGACAGCAGTGGCAAAGCCAACTGGGATTTTAAATCATCTGCAGTGAGTGAAGCTGCAAATGTAGATACTTCAAAAGAGATTTCTATAGAAAAAAATATCACTGATCCAGCAGCTACTCCAGAAAATAATAAGAAAATGATAGTCAGTTTAACGATACCCAATGTAGATGTGACAGGCGTACACATTACTTGGAAAGATGAAGCCAAAAAACAATATGCAGATATAGATAAGTTTGAACTTCATGCAAAGAATATTAATTTAGATCAGTCTTTTCCTTTAACAAGCAACTGTAATTTTACTATAAATAGTCCTAACTTATCTGGCGAAGCAAAACTTGATGGAAATATAAAAATTGATTTAAGTAATCAAGTTTATCAGATGAGTGATATTTATTTTGTTGTAAAATCCACCCAAGAAAAAAAGAAAATCACATTGGCATTAAGTGGGGATGTTGTTGCTGATGTTGTAAAAGACACGTTCGTGGTGTCACATTTGGTTGGTCATGCAGCTAATTTGAATGTGGAAGGAAAAGTCAATATTACAAAAATGAAAACAGCTCCACAAATCACAGGCCATCTGGAAGCACAGCCTTTTGATCTAAAAGAGTTTATGCAAAAAATGGGTGTTGATTCTGCAAATATAGAGGTTGCTAAGAATGTCGCATTTGACATGGACTTTTCATTAGATGGTCAGCAAGCGTTATTGAAAGGGATGAAATCACATGGCAATGTGAAAATTGAAGAATTGGTTGCGGCGAATTTAAAGCTACAAAAACTATCGCTAGAAACAAATTTTAAAGATGCTTTGTTAGATATCTCACCTATGTCAGCCTCTTTATATAATGGAACATTACAAGCTGCATCTAAGATTAATTTTGTTTCTACTGAACCGCAAATCACATCACACATTACATTAACAAATATAGACGCTCAACCTTTGTTAAAAGATTTACAAGAACATGATAGTAAAATTAATGTGAAAGGTTCTGGCAATGTAGATTTGCAAATAACTACTGCAGGCGTGACCAGTGATGCCATGTTGCGTAACTTGAATGGTAATAGTCAGATTAGTTTTAAGAATGGTGTGCTTGAAGGTATGAATGTAGGTTACATGGCAGACTCAGCATTTGCATTAGCGCGGCATGAAACTTTACCTGCACAAGGTGGAGACAGTACGGAATTTGGAAATCTCACTGCTACCGCTGTTATCCATAATGGCGTACTCAATAATGATGATTTACTGTTGGATTCTCCAAGATTTATCACTAAAGGAAAGGGAACTATCGATTTAGTTAATCAAAAAATTGATTATAAGTTACAGACTACATCAAAAGAAGCCGCGCTAGATAAACGGAAAAATATTTTAAACGTTTACAATTTAACTATTCCGATTCAAATTGTTGGAAGTTTAAAAAGCCCTAGTATACGTGTGGATTCAGAAGATCTTTTGAAGCAAGTTGCGCAACAACAAATTCAAAAAGTTGAAGATCAAGCTAAAGATAAAGTGAATGAACAGTTAAAGAATGTCATTAAAGATAAGATTCCTGGTAAAGCGGGTGAAATGTTGCAAAATATTTTGGGTAATTGAAGATGCGAATTATTACGGCTAACTTAAATGGAATTCGAGCGGCTGCAAAAAAAGGTTTTTTTGCTTGGTTGTTGGAGCAAGATGCGGATGTCATTTGTGTGCAAGAAATAAAAGCGCAAGAAGCTGATTTGACGCTGCCTTTATTTCACCCTGAAGGGTATCACAGCTCATTTCATTATGCAGAAAAGAAAGGCTATAGCGGTGTGGGCATTTATTCAAAAACAAAACCCAAGCATTTGATCACAGGATTAGGATGGGCAACGGCGGATCAGGAAGGACGTTATATAGAAGCAGACTTTGGAGATTTTTGTGTAGCATCACTTTACATGCCTTCCGGAAGCAGCGGGGATATACGTCAAACTGTGAAGTTTGATTTTTTAGAGCGTTACGCCAAGCATTTGCAAAAGCTTCAAGCTTTAGGAAAAGACTATATTATTTGCGGGGATTGGAATATTGCGCACCAAAAAGTGGATTTAAAAAATTGGCGCGGTAACCAAAAAACCTCAGGATTTCTACCCGAAGAGCGAGCATGGATGGACCATTTATTGGGTCCCTTGGGCTTTACTGATGCCTTTCGCAAGGTCAATCAGGAAGGGGATCAGTATACTTGGTGGTCTAATCGCGGCCAGGCCTGGGCTAAAAATGTAGGGTGGCGTATAGACTATCAAATCGTTACAGCAGGATTGGCCGATAAGGTTCAATCTGCAACTATCTATAAAGACACGCGTTTTTCTGACCATGCTCCGGTTGTAATGGATTATAGTGTGGATTTTCCAAGAATTCCTGCTAAAGAGGGTTGATATATTGTGAAGCACGATTTGATGCCATGGATGGCATCTTTAAGCACATGGATGCGCTGTTTAGAGTGCGGAAACAATATATTAACCCTCTTTAGCTGGAATTTCTGTCGATTTTCCAAGTTGATATAGTGAGTTCTAAATGCAATAATATTGAACAAATGAGCAGGAAGCTCTTTCGTTAAGAATAATTTAAGCTTAGCTCTGTATACTGGTTATATATGGCAAAAAATTGTTCATAAGCTGATTCTAGAGGGATTTTTTATGGCTGACAGTGATGCAAGAAAATTTGACAGTATAACCAATGGGTTAGACGAGCTTGATGGTTATTTGCAGAGCTTAGATAAAACGGATAATCAGGCGCATTATGTACTCTATCAGTTAGGGTCACAAAAAATATTATTGAAGATAGATTTAGAACAAAAAGCGGTTATTTATGATGATTTGTTTGGTCGTAAAATAAACGTTGTGATGGAAGACTGTATTACAAAAAATTTACCAGGCATACGTATTGTTGATGCACGAAAAAATGAACGTAATATTTATGATTTTAGTGCGAGTCAATCAATAGATCTGCATGATTTAAATTGGGAAGAGCATACGGCTGACAAGTTAGATAAAGTTAATTTAGTTGAATCAGATATAGCAAAAGAATTTGCAAATCGCAAAACCCCATTGGGTTTATTTGATAAAGAACCTTCAGTGATTCAACCAGGGTTACCTGAAAATATGCACAATATAAATTTAAAAAAATAATAATGTAAGTCGTTACGCAAACCGGGGATTAATAGTATGACTAAGCCTGCTAGGTTAGGTGAGGGCGCGCAGCAGCCCGCGTATAATATTGTGCGAGCTGTAGGTGATGGTGAGTGTGCATTCAACGCGTTTATTCTTGGTTTGAAAGAAATTGCTTTATCTGGAAAATTAGACAATGTCGCTGATGAAAATTACAAACATTTTTTATTTGCATTTAATAAAATAACAACAAAGCCCGCAACATGGCAAGCCTTCAAAGAATTTCTTAAAACGACAGCCTCGATAGAATTACAAAAAAAATTAGCTTACTCTCTGTTCCGTCAATTTGCTATTTTACTCATTGAAAATAAAGTGGGTTACACGGCTAAAAATCATTATGCTTCAACCTTGCCTTTATTAAAAGAAGCTCTTCATACCTACGCTATAATGAAATTGAAACACGAAAGAATGACTTTTAGAAATGAAAACGATATTTTTGTGATGGAATTTATTAAAGATAAATTCGAGAATCTCATTGAATCAAAAATATCGCGTGATGAAGAGCATCGATATTATACTTTAACAAAAAAAAATCCCTTGAGCCAAGAAGAACAACTAGAGATTAATCACTTAATCAAATCATTTGATAGCATTATTACAGAGTTACAAAATAATGATTTGACCAGTTGGTGGGAGCTATCAGGTCATTCTGATTTTTTAATTTGGATGAAGCAGAAAGCTAAATGGGCAGGTGATTTAGAGCTAGCCCCATTGGCAGAATACTTTAACGTTAATCTTGTTGTAAAACGCATGAATATTATGCATGAAATGCATTTTAATTATGGCCGATTAAATGCATCAGAATTAGGATTAACTCAAGATTGTATTAATCGCATGGTTAGCTTGAATTTAATTGATAATGTCGAAGTTGAAAACGGCGTATATCGTTGGCTAAATATCGCATCTGCAAATGATTTGAAATCTTGTCTTTCTGATGTTCCTGAGATGGAGACTATATTAGATCACTTTAATAATGCACCTCAAAAAGCATTCACGGGTACAAAAATAGAAACAACTTTTACTGAAATACTCAAAACAAAATTAATACTAAAAGAATTGATTGCTCAGAATGCAGCGGGTGATTTTGTTTTTTGCATAAGTCCAGCGTTAACCATTAATGCGAGTGTTACATTGACTGAGACAGAGCAAAATATTTTAAAAACTGCAATTAATCGACACCTAGATAAAGTGCAAGATTCAGTTATTCCTCCGTTAGAAATGGCTAGTATTGCAATATTAAAAGACAGAGGCATAATCAAAGCTCAAGGTGACAAGGTTATTTTTGTTCTTCCAGAAGAAAAAACGAAAGAGCGCATGAAGAAAGTGGTGGATGAAGAAACTAAGAATAACATTATTTCTTCTTGGGAGCGTAATCATCGTAATCCTGAAACAATAGTATTACAGAATTTATATGGAACTCATTGGGATTTGTTGCAGAATAGCGCTGAGCAACGCATAGATGCCAATAATGATTTGTACAAAGAATTAAATTCTAATGCGAAACTGCAAATTAAATTTGATGAATTATTTGCTAAGCAATTGCAGGCTCTTTTTGATAAGCATCCAGAAGAAGTAGAAGCTGAGCTATTGAAACAAGCATTTAATACGGCATTTAAACAATACAGTCTTTTTAAAAAGCTTACCCCTAATGCTGTGGGCGAACCAAAATATACAAATGTTAGACGTTATTCTATATAGACTTTAATGGTTAATGTTCACTAAAAACAACATAGTTGTTCCCATAGTCCAATGTGTAATCATTGCTGGGTAAATAGATTTAGTGTTAAGCGTGAGTATGTTAAAAACAACGCTTGCAAACATAGATAACAAAATTTCAAATCCAGGTTTTCCTAAATGAGCATAAGCAAAAATTAAATCTGTGACCCAAAAACTATGCCATCTTATTTTATTCCATAGACCCAGAAATAAAAATCCACGAAAAAAGAATTCTTCTGAAAAATAATAAAATGGAAACAAGGCAATATTTATAAAAGCAAATTCAATTAGCTTGGGTTGCTTAAGTGAATAATAGGATTGGAATTCAGGTTGCTTAGTCAGTAAAACAATTAATGGAATTAATATCAGCAATGCAGCGAGTGTAAGTAATAATGCTTTAAGTTTTTTTTCAGGGAATGCCAAGCCCAGATTTTTTAATTTTTCTTGCAAGATATATTTTCCTGCTATTGCAGGTAATATAAAAAAAATCAAAAAAGTAAAGCCCACTAAAAAGATAATAGAAGCGAGTTTTTGTTCGTTAAACTCACCTAAACGTGCGGGGTAAAAATGCGGTGTATAAAACGCAAGGTGTATAAAAGCAAATGAAAAGCCTAATAAAACAGTAGTGGATTTAAAAAATTTAAAAATGTAATTGATAATGAGCAGGCGATAACGATTATCTATAGTCGTTATATCGCTAATACTTTTGTTCAGCTCATTCATCTGCTTTCCTTATTGTAGGATAATGGCCATTTCCCTTCGCTTAAATATGAGGTGTATTGTTTTTTGTAGCCCGGATTAAGCGCAGCGAATCCGGGAATGGATGAATCAGGCCTCGCGGACACGGCGTGATGCGCCTTTGTCCACGCTACATTGCTAAACTTTCTTTTTGTTTTTGAAATAATTCTTGTATGCCTTTTTTTGCAATAATGAGTAACTCATCCAATGCAGATTGTTGAAAAACACCTTGTTCTGCAGTGCCTTGAATTTCAATAAATCCATCTTGATCTGTCATAACAACATTCATATCAGTTTCTGCTTTAGAATCTTCTGCGTAATCTAAATCAAGAATCGGTACTCCTTTAAAAATACCGACAGAGACAGCTGCGACAAAATGTTTGATAGGATCAGTTTTTATTTTTTCAATTTTTTGTAGATGACGAATAGCATCGATTAACGCAACGCATCCGCCTGTAATGGCAGCGGTGCGTGTTCCGCCATCAGCTTGTATGACATCACAATCGACTGTGATCATGTTTTCACCTAACAATTTTAAATCAACGACAGATCGCAATGAACGTCCAATCAAGCGTTGAATTTCTTGTGTTCTACCGCTTTGCTTACCCTTTGCAGCTTCGCGCTGCATGCGCTCATTTGTGGAGCGTGGAAGCATGCCATATTCTGCTGTGATCCAGCCTTTGCCCGTGTCTTTTAAAAAGGGCGGAAGAAATTGAGATGTACTCGCGGTACAAAGCACTTTGGTTTCACCGAATTCTACGAGTACTGATCCTTCAGCGTGTTTGGTGTAATGACGGGTAATACGTATATCGCGTAATTGGTTAGGTTCACGTAAGCTGGGGCGCATAATAAAATCTCATGAATGTGTGTAGGCTGATTATACTTGATATTTTAATTTTTAATTAACACTATTTAGCAGGCCTAATCTACCCTACATATTGCTCACTTAAGTTGGTATGATACCCACACTTTTTTATCTAATTGGAATCTTACAATGATACAAAGCATGACGGCATTTGCACGCACACAAGAGCAAGGTGAATGGGGTAATATAGTTTGTGAGCTACGTTCCATTAACCATCGTTATTTAGAATTGAACGTAAGATTACCTGACGCATTACAAAAATGTGAAGCCATAGTGCGAGAGAAAGCACGAGATAAAATTAAGCGTGGCAAAGTGGAATGTTTATTACGTTTTCATCCTAATGAAATTGTGAATAACGAAATATCTGTTAATTCAGTTTTAGTGAAGCAATTGTGTGATATCAATGAAGTGGTTGCTCAGCATTTAAAAAATCCCGCACAAATTAATCCTATCGATATTCTAAAATGGCCAGGCGTATTACAAGTTTCAGAAATCGATATAGAGCAAATTCAAAAGCAGGTTATTATTGCATTTGAAAAAACGTTACAAGATTTAATCATTGCACGTCAGCGTGAAGGTGAGCAGTTACAACATTTTTTGAATCAGCGTTTAGATACGATGATAGCTGAACTGAAAAAAGTTAAGCTGCGTATCCCTGCTATTTTGATTGCGCAACGAGAAAAATTACAAGCCCGTTTCTTAGATGCAAAATTACAATGTGATCCAACTCGGTTGGAACAAGAGTTAGTGATTGCAGCACAAAAAATAGATGTCACTGAAGAGTTAGATAGATTAGATACACACATCCTAGAAGTACGCAGATGTCTCAATCAAGATGAAGCTGTGGGCAGACGTTTAGATTTTTTAATGCAAGAATTAAATCGTGAGGCGAATACCTTAGGCTCAAAATCTGTGGATACTGAAACCACTCACGTATCTGTTGAATTAAAAGTATTAATTGAGCAGATGCGTGAACAAGTACAAAATATAGAATAGTAAGATTTCGGTATTATTTTTTTGTAGCCCTGACAAAGCGCAGCGTGTCAGGGAATGGATAATGCAGACCTCGCGGACTAGTCGTTGTACGCCTTAGTCCACGCTACATAAATAGATTTAGAATGTTATCTAAGCCCTGGCGGCGGTTGAATAGCTTTGTTAATCAAGAAACTTTCGCCAGTTTGGTTAGAGAGTATGAGCAATGTATTATTCATTGCTTGGGCAGTTAAGAGTTGTTTTTGCGCATCGAGTTGTTGAGTCATGATAATAAACATTTGCGAGTTGTACATCAAAATTTGTCGCAAGACTATACCAATTTCTTCCGTTGCAACTTGAGAAAACCAATCACTGCTGCTGGCTTGTTGTATGAGAGAAGATTCTGCAGCGGTAAGTGACTTGCTATTTTTCATGTCGGCATACATTTTGCTGAGTATGTATGCATTGTAAGTTTGTACGGCAGAAATTGTGCTGTAATAGTTTGCGTAAGCTATTTGATCATTGGCACGTCCTCGCCAATCAGCTCCTGGTATGGTGTGACTTATGTGTACGCCTGCTGCATTTTCAATATAATTAAAAGGGGAATCGACTTTGTTACTATCCGTCTCACGTGGATCAGGATTAAAAAACGGAATACCCAGCAATGTTTGATAAGACAAGTCATTTGCGTAAGGCAGAATTTTAGGTGTTCCATTCGCGCCAAAAAAATCCGTTAACATTTTTTGTTGCAGTGCCGCGTCAGGTGTGGTTTCCGCTAAAAATTGATTGGCATAAGTTGTAAATGAAGCTTGTAGGTTAGCGGTTGTTGGGGTTTTATCGGGTGTCATCCAGGCAACAACTAATTTGAGAACTTCATCTAAGTAGCCAGGTAAGGTGTTGACTGCGGTTAAGGTTCCATTTGTATAGTCTGCAATTTGTTGTAAATAATCACCCGTTGAAGTCGTACTAGTGGATCCAGTTGAGGTTGTGGTTTCTGCCGCAGTTGGGGCGGGTATAGCATTTGCTGCAAGAACGCTTGATGACGCTATTGCTAATGTGATGATGAGAGAAATCCTGCCTGAGATTTTCTTGATAGAATTAAACATAAGCTGGCTCATCCTTAATATTGTATGTTCAATTGAGTGTTAGATTTTCCTGAGCTGGTATCCGTGCCAGCACTTGCTGCAGGTGCTTGAAATCCAGTGTAAGGTTGGTTGGGTTCTGCTGGAGCTGCTGGCGCAGGAGTGGGTGCAGCGGCAGCCGGCGTAGGTGCAGGACTTTCTGCAGGCGCTGCTGCTGGCTTAGCTCCTGGTTTTGTAGCAGAAGCTGCTTCTCGTTTAGGCGCAATTTGAGCGACTTGTGCTTTGAGTTTATCTTGCATTGCTGTATCTAAGGCTTGAACTTTTTTTGTAAAATCATCCGCAGACATAGCTGGAGTTGCCGCAGGTTTATCTGCAGCAAATGAAAGAGCGAAAAAAGTCGATAACATAATTGCGATTGTAATAATTAACACACTGCATTTTAATTTAGACATGCTCTTGCTCCAATGCTTTTAACACTAAATCAAATCGTTCAGGTGCAAAAACCCGCGCTAATAATCGTAATCGTTCGAATATAATGTTACGTCGTAAAAATAGACCCGCTAATTGATTTTCAGGCGTGTTATTTTCTTCAGCATACATTAACAGTTTTGATGCAGAGCCGGGATCTATGGTATCAATCGCTTGTAATAGACGCAGTATGCGGGATGTTTTGATGTGACAACACAATTCTACAAATTTATCTTCTTTGCTTAATTCGAACCGGCTTAGCTTATCAAGTTTTTCGCCCAGTTCTTTGAGTGCGCTTTCTAATTCAGGATGACCATCAAAAGTGAAATCTTCGGCAGTTTCCATGAAGGCAATAACTCGAAAAATCATGGGGTCATCGTAATGACTCCAAAATTCATGAGCAGCTTTTAAGTCTAATTCAGGCATGAATCTATCCGTGATAAATGATTGTTCAGTTAGTATACTTGATTTCATAAAGTTTGTAAGCTTGTTAGTTCGATGAATGAGATGATAAGCAGAGTAGTTTTTGTAGCCCGGACTAAACGAAGTGAGTCCGGGAGTGGTTGAGGAAAGCCTCGCGGACTCGGCGCAAAACGCCTTAGTCCACGCTACAAGAGTTGAGTGTGTTGATAGGATATAGTTATAATTTGTTGTTTTTTTTAACGCCAAGTGCTACTGTATTTTTTACAGTGGAGTGATTATCTCTATGGCAATTAAAGATATTTTTAAAGTCTCACGTAAAACTTTTTTTAATCCAACCGGGTGGTTTGGTGCTGATAACTTAGGCATTATTTTCAAAGGTGGTTGGGAAATAACACAACGATTATTCGTTCCTGCCAAAGACCCTGTACGTAAAGAAACATTCGAAGAAGCCGTTAAACGTTTCAACCTCACAGAAGAAGATATAATACAAAAACAAGAAAACTATCTTTTATTTGCCTATATATTAGGAATATGCGGTATTTTTAGTTTTGGTTTTTCTTTTTATCTTTTATTTTTTCATTCAACTTTTGCAGGTTTTCTTTTAGGGTTGGCCACTGCAGCCATATTTTTTAGTCAAGCATTTCGTTTTCATTTTTGGTTTTTTGAGACCAAGCATCGTAAGTTAGGTTGTACACTCGATGAATGGTGGCAAGGTAAGCTGCATACTGATTCGGAAGCTAAACATGATTAGTTTGTTCACTATCGCCCCTAATGACCAATCGGTTTTATATCTAGGCCATCTCTTCGGTGCTATGGGTTCAGTATTGCCCTCAGAAACAGCTATTACTCTTGCTGGCAGCATGTTTAAAACCCTCAATACCAGCGCATTAATATTAGGCGCAATTTTGGTGGTTCACACTACCGTGATAGGCTTGATAAAAACAGCAACAGAAGGTGAATTCTTAGGTAAACAATGGAGCTCGTTATGGGTTCCTTTGCGCATGGTGATGGGTATATCACTGTTGTTTCCAACAACAGGAGGTTATTCAGCCATACAAGTTGTGATGATGTGGTTTATTTTGCAGGGTGTGGGCGCTGCGGATGCCATGTGGAATACAGTGCTCACTTACACCGCGATAACCGGCTCTCCTTATGCTGCCGTGAATTTGCCGTCGGCGGGCTATACTCAAAATATGAAAACTTTGTTTCAGGCTTTATCTTGTCAAGAAAGCGCACATCAAACATCTGAGCAGACGTATCCTTTTGGGACAGCAAATCTTCATTATTTTTATTGCGGAGATCCAGCTTATAAAGACACACCATTCTGTACAACCTCACGTGATCAGCTCATTAAAATTACTGAAGGCTCCTCTCAAGTCATTAAAGTACCAGCGGCGGGTAATGTCCCAGCACAA
Source organism: Gammaproteobacteria bacterium (assembly GCA_031291255.1). Classification (GTDB taxonomy): domain Bacteria; phylum Pseudomonadota; class Gammaproteobacteria; order DSM-16500; family DSM-16500; genus UBA5158. The sequence goes on along the minus strand of JARLJN010000194.1, from coordinate 9,069 downwards.
CTTTGGTATAATATAGGACCTAATGGTAACTGCGGTGCAATAGCTTATAGTGATCCCGGGACTAGTCCTGGATCAGCGTGTGCAGATACATCTACACCTATCAATAATCTCAAGTGCGAAACAGCTAAGGCTCAACAAGCGGCTTTAGGAAAAATTATTAGAGATTATTCAATAACGGCTTGGGCTATTGCGCTTGCTGACTTGGATTACATTAGTTTTAATCTCAACATGTTACCGAAGCCAGTAACGACTCCATGGATAATCAATTATTGCAAATCTGTCAATATAGACCAATCAAAGTGCTGTATATTCAATCAAGCTCCAGTCCAACAAGGCTTATTAGGTATTACCTCTCTCTGTTATAAATCCACGGATAATAAATTTCCATCGACGACTGGCTCTGTAGGAGGGATTGATTATACGAACACGAGTGATGATGCAATTTCAAAAGTATATTGGCCGTTTGATGATGATATACAACAAGCGATAAAAGTTAATCTCAATAATTCCACCGATTTTATTGGTTATGGAGTGAGTACTTATACAACTAAAATTCTGGACGTCGTGACTACCTGGCTTACACAGCAAATGGCGACCACTAAGCTATCGGACTGGCGGGCGACGGCAGAAAATCAGGGGTGGATACTTGCTGGTGCCTATTACTATCAAATCGCTCAAATGAATAATAGTGTAATGGATGCTGCCATGCCTACGTTTATAGTGGGGGGACATAATCCGCCATTAGAACCTATGTTTTGGTATCGCAATAATTTTAATGCGGTGCAAAAAATCATTGAACTTTCTGCTCCTCAAGGCATGTCTAGCACGCCTCCGCAGGTAGATCAGGCTGCAAGCAGCTTAGGTGGTGCGACTAATGGTCTTGTTAATGCTTTTATGAAGATGATAAGTGGTTCGAATACTGTCAGTGGGTTTAGTACAAATCCTATAGTTGCTCTGCAGTCATTTGGTAAGTATATGTTGATCACTGGTCTAGTTGCCTATGGAGTATTTCTTGTAATCATCTCGGTTATGTTAGTTGTGGGTAAGATTAATGTCTTGGCTTTAGGTACTGGGTTGACGGATAGTCCGGTTTCAAACCTAATGGCTTTTTTAGCGAGTACGCTGAATGCTTGGTTTATGGTTCTTATAGCATTTTGTTTTTCAGTAGGGGGATTGCTGGCGGTTTATACTCCGTTAATTCCTTATGTTATTTTTACCTTTGGTGCTATAGGTTGGATGATAGCAGTGATTGAAGGTGTGGTAGCTTCTCCTTTCATCGCATTGGGCATATTAGCACCCGGCGGGCAAAGTGAAATGATGGGGCATGCGCATCCGACTATCATGATGTTAATGAATCTGTTTTTACGTCCTACGCTTATGATAGTGGGGATGATGATGGGCATGTTATTGGCGCCAGTGGTTGTCGTCATGATTAACTCTGGATTCAAGACTGTGATGTCTACGGTGTCTGGCGATGTCCCAGGCCCAATTGAAGTCATTATGTTTCTACTGGCTTATGTTGCTTTGATACTTGCGGCCATCAATAAATGCTTTGAATTGATTTCTTGGCTGCCTAATCATGTGTTGACCTGGATAGGTGGTCAAGCGACAAGTTATGGCGAAGGCGCACCTCTGAAAGAAATGAAAGAGGCGGTTGGAGCTGGCGGCGCAGCTGTTGCGGGTGGAATGAAAGCAGCAAATGAGGCTGCCGGAGGTGCTGCGCAGGCGGCGATAAAAGATGACGTTGCACAGACTGAAAAAGACGCTAAGGCAGGCGGCGGTGCAGCTACCAAGGGTAGCGACGCACCACCACCACCACCACCAGCAGCAAAAGGATAAATTTTCTTGATGGATGTGTGCCTCTTTGTTAACTTCAGCCCATCTTTTTTTTAGGTGGGCGTCTTATGAAATCCTCTCGAAATATATTACACGTTGCTGCATCCCCGGATTTTCGCAATGCTCAATCCGGGCTACATGCTCAGCTTTCAGTGTAGTACGGTTAACCAGCTGCCGCATCTTTATCTTCGCGTTTTTCCATTTCAGCAATGACGCGGTAATTACGTTCTGAAATGATGCCTGCTTCAAATTTTTCTCTGGCATCCGCTTCCATAGTGCGGCCTTTTTCACGCACCATTTTTCTCACGGTAGCAGTGATGTTTAGCATGTCGGTTTCAAGTAATATATCTCGAATTTTTTCATCGAATACAAGATATTCACGTAATGCGACGCGCTTGCCGTCAACTGTAGGTGCTAAACGTTGTGACACAACAAGTCTTATCGTTTCTATGATATCAATGGTACGGCCTTGACGTTCTTCACTAGGAAAAGTAGTGACTAAACGGCGCATCGTTTCTGCAACACCGTTACTGTGTAAAGTGGTATACACAGGGTGACCTGTCATTGCAGCTTCCATTACAGCACTGATAGTTTCAGAGTCACGTGCTTCACCTACGAGTATCAATCGTGGTTTACGACGCAGTGCGTTACGCACGCCAGCAGCAAAGCTGGGCAAGTGTCTGGGAATTTCAGATTGACTCACGATAGCAGATGTTTTTTCTACGGTGTCATACACAAATTCTATAGGGGCTTCGTAAGTTAATATTTTTCGGTTACTGTCTACGTCTTCGGCAATGCTGCGTATGACTGCCGCTAACAAAGTACTTTTACCTGATCCGGTTGCACCCGTGATGTAGACTACGCCTTGTTCGGGAGTCAGTGCATCCAAGATAGCTTTTGGTAAATGCATGTCTTCTAATTTGGGTGGATCACTGGGAATGGTTCGTGCAGTAATTTGTATCCCATCGTGACCTTCAACTTGGCAGCCTGTTGCATTAATACGAAATCGATATCGATCAGAACGATTGGGTCTGATTTCGTAGTGCGTATCAACATCTTTTCCTGACATGATTTGCGCTGTACCGTTGGGTCCATACATAGCATTAATAATTTCACCCACTTCTGTGTTAGCTAATTTGCGGCGTGTAATTTTATTGATGCGCCCAAAAATTTCTGCATAAACAGGCTCGCCAGTTTGCAGCGTGATGTCAGATGCCCCCAAGCCTACACAGTGTATTAACACTTGATCGAGAGCTTCAATGGATAAGCGTATGGGTTCTTGTGGGTATAAAAACTCAGTAGTCATCTTTTTTCACCACGATTGCTCTCCAGTTATTGCTTTCTGTTTGCAGCTGGGGATGTTCTGTAATACGCAGCACTTGATCGTTGACTCGCATATCGTTTCCATCACCGGTGACGCCTAATTCTGTTTTGGAAACATAAGGGGCGTTAATCATTTTTTCTTGCAGTAATTTGCGATAAAGAATCATACCTTGATAATCCCGTTTTAAACGCGCAAGGTTTTGTTGAAAAATACTGTAAGCTTGCTGTGTGCCTCTGTCCCAACCTAAAGCGATAGCTCTGCTCCAGACTGCATGTTCTTGTTTTGTTTTAGGCAATAACACTTTGTTGGGCAATTCAGGTTTTTCATAATTCAGCCATAAGTAATCACGCCAGTTAGGCGGTGTCGTTACAAAATGCGCTTGTTCTACAATTTTAAAGGTTTTATCGGCGACGCGTATGGTGTCAGGATCATCTAGATTTAAACTGTTATTGCCTTGTACTAATACGGGTGGCAACACACCGTGGCTTAAGATCATGCCATTAAAATTAAAAATATTATCTAAATGTTTGCGGTCTTTTTCCAGGCTGACATTTATCTGCTGTGAGGCCGATGCAAGCCCGCCTTGCGCACCTAAACTCATGGCAGTGTCTTCCAGTGCCTTATAGCGAAGCTGGCCTATCTCGGCCCCAGAGAGGCCTCCAGTATAGGTGCCAGCCATGACGCCTTGCAGTTGACCTAGATTAGTTGTATCTACATCTGAACGAGGATGATAAAGACTACACGCAGAGAGTAAGCTTGCAACTGTCACTAGGCTAATCAGCTTTTCTTTCATGCGTTATGTCCAAAATTGCGTGTTCATTATTTATTAATTTTTTGCATACCGTAACTCAATCTCACGATTACCTGGATACACTACTACTGTTGCTCGACGCCCACATTGATAACCCACGTCGCGTAGTATGTCAGCTATGGGTACATTTCTGGAATAAATAGTCACAAGAACGGGAATAGCAGGTGGTGAACCTATTATGGTTAATCGGTAATTTGTCGTATTCGCAATTTGTTTTATTAATGGTTCTACGGGGCCAGACCAATCGACTGAGGTATTGCCGCCCATGCCATAGCTTGCTGGATTATCGGGTGGTTCAAGCGCTGGTAAAGGGTGAGCTGCTTGAGCAACTTCACTCAGAGTGACAAGAGACCGGCTTACTGAATAGGTTGCTTCGGCAAGCGAACGATCAGCGTTGGTTGGACCGCTATAAGGAGCAGGCGGTGTGGCGCAAGCGCTAAGGATAAAAAATGAAGTGACAACCCATAAAAACTTAATTTTCATAAACTGTTATTATCCCTAATACTCCACAAGTTTTGTATGATAAGTATACTGGATTGGCTTGTGTAAACAGTGCTTTTAATGAGGCATTGAATCAAGTCGGCTGGCTAAAGTCAAGTCATACTTCTATTGAGGGCTATACGCAATCTTCTGTATTTGTTAGAAAATACAGTACACTAGACCTAGTACAAAAATACGCGTTAGAATGATTGAATGGCTTGTGTGATCATCATTAAGAAGGAGAAAGATAATGGCTCACTGGCGCGATTCAGCACGAAATGTGCGCATGTGGGTAGTGGATTACAGAGCCTGTTTTCCTTTGCTCATCTTTTTGTTTCATATTACCTGGGTAACCTTTGGTCTTGCTGTTGTTGCCATGGTATTTTTTACTGTCTTAGAACATTTCGGATTTACTGTAGAAGTGTTTGCGCGTTGGCTGCGTTCCTACATAGCGGGTCCTCGAAAAATTGCTCAACCCTGGTGGAAAATGTGAGGTTACATAATGGATATGTCTGAACAGCTGGGTCGTATTGCTCGTACTATGGGTGCTCGTTTCAGCCTTAATGGACGGCCTATGACTGTCGATGAAGTTTTTGCTCCTACTGGGCTGTTGCCCGCAATTGCACGCCGTGCCGATCAATTAGCTTCTTTATGTTTAGGGTATGGAATAGGCGTAACATTTGAAGAGCATGAAGGTGCAGTGTTAGGTGTAAGAATTGTATTTGATGACATTACACCGAATGTTTTGCGCATGTTATGTGTGGCAGATGTTTTGTTTGAACTTGTGCAGTCAACTATGCCTGGTGAAATGACACCGTTAGATCAGTTGATGTATGACTGATGTTATAAGTTTATTCTCTGTGGGAGATTAACGTATGGCTGTTACCACCGGATTATCAGGAAATGAAATTTTTTGTCTGGCGCAAAAAAACTTTAAGCCAGGCAATATTGTTGTAGGTAACAGCGTTTATTCATTAGGATTGCTCAAATCCATAGGTTCTGGATTTAGTGCTATTTTAGGCGGTGAGATTGAGCAATTCACTGATCTGATTAAAGATGGCAGAGAAGCCGCTTATCAACGTTTGGTCGCTGAAGCCATTACGCATAAAGCATCGGGTGTGACGGGTGTGTCTAGTGAATTAATATTTCACGGAGGAAATGTTGAATTTATTTCTATAGGCTCTGCTATACATTCGAATGATCCTGAAAACAAAACAGAATTTACTACCTCAGCGGATGGACAAGAACTGTATGCGCAATTAGATGCGGGTTATCAACCTGTTTGTTTTGCTTTTGGTAATGTAGCGTATTCTATGGGTTTTGCGAGAGGCCTGATAGGCGGGCTAAAAATGTTTAAGCGTGGTGAAATTAAAGAATACTCTGATATGTTTAACTCCACGCGTCATTTAGCGTTAAACCGTATTATATCCCATGCAAAAGGGCATAAGGCAAATGCTGTATTAGGCATACAAACAACTATTTTACCGTTTGGCGGCGTTAGTGAGATGTTAATGGTAGGGACAGCATCAAAAAGTGCGGAGCTATTATCTGCTATGCCTAATGAGATTGTGACGAGTGATATGACGAATGTTGAAATGTGGAATATGGCTAGCTTAGGTTATACGCCTTTGAAATTATTATTGGGTACATCAGTCTATTCATTGGGATTTGTCGGTGGTATTACGTCTGCTATAAAAAGTTTTGTTCGTGGTGAAATAAATGAATTAACGAGAATGATTTATGATGCGCGTGAGCATGCAATAGGCATCATCAATGATGAAGCTGCCTCCATAGGTGCGGATGATGTGGTGGGTGTTAAAACCTACGTTTATCAATTGGGCAATGGTTTAGTCGAGTTCTTAGCGATAGGGACTGCTGTTAAAAAAAATTGCTGGCATTAAAACGGAATCTTCTCAGTTACCTGCACAAGCTATTGTTGTGGATAAAACAACTTTTTATGATGCGGAGAATACTTTTCTGCCTATAGATGTGAATGCAGGCCAAAAGTCTATAAATAGCGGGTCAATTATGGGTCCCATATTGATTATTGGATTAGCAATGATTTATTTTATTGTTGTTCTTCTAATGAAGAAATATCACTAACGACGTGACGATTTTACGTTAATCATTTTCTGCTTTGGGTGCACGAGACAACAAGCTATGTAGGGCTTCTCGTAAAGATATTTTATTTTGCAAAACTTTTAGAACAGTGTTTGTGATAGGCATATCGACAGATAATTTTTGAGCGAGTAGAGCAAGACGTTCTGCGTTATTTTTTCCTTCTATCACTTGGCCAATTTCTTTTTCTGCTTCAGCGACAGATTTGCCACTTCCTATAGCTAAACCAAAACGACGGTTGCGAGATTGATTGTCAGTGCAAGTTAAGATGAGATCGCCTAATCCAGTCAGACCAGTAAAGGTTTCATACTGTCCTCCGAGAGCCAAACCTAATCGTATTATTTCAGCGAGTCCACGTGTGATCAGTGCGCAGCGCGCATTCGCGCCTAGCTGCATACCATCTGTAATTCCAACTGCAATGGCGAGTACGTTTTTGACTACGCCGCCAACTTCAGTGCCTATGATATCGTTGCTGACATATACACGAAAAATTTCGCTATTGAAGCGCAGCATAAGATCATTTGCAAATTGGGCATCATCACTTGCCGCAACAATTGCTGTTGGCAAACCTTGCGCGACATCGCGAGCAAATGAGGGTCCAGATAAAATAGCGTAACTGTATTGATTGCCTAGCACGTCTAGCGCAACTGTGTGGAGCAGGCTACCTGTAGAAGGGTCTAGTCCTTTTGTTACCCATGCAATACGAGATTTTTTTTTCAATAAAGGTTTGAGTGAAATTAATAAGTCACGAAATCCAGAAGACGGAACAGCAATTAAAATATCGCAATCCTCTTTGATCGCTGCAGCAAGATCACTTGTCACCGATAAACAATCAGGAAAAGTATGACCTGGAAGATAGCGATTATTACATCGTTCTGATGTCAGCAGTTCAGCCTGATCTGACGTATAAGCCCACAGGCGAACAGCTTGATTACGCCTAGCAAGATAAAGAGCGAGCGCCGTACCCCAAGAGCCCGCTCCTAATATTGCAATAGGTTGAAAGTTTTCTTTCACTAGTGAACTTTTCCTTCGCCGGTTTCGGTTTTAGAACCTTTTTGTTCTTCTTGATGCTGTGCATACAGTGCATCAAAATTCACAGGCGCTAAAATTAATTGTGGAAAACCGCCGCGTACTACGAGATCAGAAATCACTTCGCGTGCATAAGGGAAAAGTATGTTAGGACAGAAGCTGCCTAGCATTTGATGTAATTGGTCGTTAGGGAAGCCAGAGATACTAAAAATACCTGCTTGATGCACTTCAACTAAAAAAGCAGATTTTTTATTGCTGCCCACGGTTGCAGTCACAGACAATACCACTTCATGAATGTTGTCTTGAATACGATTGCTTTTTGTTTCTAGATTGAGCTGAACTTCAGGTTTCCATTCATCGCTGAAAGTATGCGGTGTATTAGGCGCTTCATAGGATAAATCCTTAACGTATATGCGTTGGATTTCAAAGCTGGGTTCAGTGGTGTTTGCTGCATTTTTTAATAATTTGTCAGGCATTTAAAACTTCCTCTAAAAAAAATAATTAACTTAACAGTTTGTCTAGCTGGCCAGATGTTGCAAGAGCAGAGAGATCATCGAAGCCGCCAATAGCTTGATCATCAATAAAAATTTGGGGAACTGTGCGTCTACCGCTTAATTGAATCATTTCAGCGAGCTTGTCAGCGTCTAGGTCTACGCGGATTTCGGTATAACTTGCTTTTTTGGAGTCTAATAATTGTTTGGCCCATACGCAGTAGGGGCAGTTTTCTTTAGAATAAACGATTATTTTAGCCATGTCTTAATCCTTAACGAGTGGCATATCGGCTTTACGCCAGGCGTCTATACCGCCTTGTAGTGTATGTATGTTAGCAAATCCAAGCTTGCTTAAAATAACATTTGCTTTAGGCGATTCGTGACCCAGCATGCAGACCACTACTATGGGTTTATTTTTAAATTTTTCAAGTTTTTTAATTTTTGTGTCGATTTCTGCTAAAGGTGCGGAAGTCGATCCTATAATATGACCTTCTGCGAACTGAGTAGTATTCCGGATATCGATAATAGCAGCATTTTCACGGTTAATTAATTGCGTGACTTGTGCAGGACTGAGCTGTGCGGCTTCGCCTTTTTGTTTGATAAATTGAACTATCATGAGTAATACGAGTGTCACCATAAATGCGAGGCTTAAGCCTGAATGGTGCTGCATAAAGAATGTAATATCTTGCATAAATTTACCTAAATAAGTGAGTATCCAGTTGCGGGGTCAGAGTGTAACAGATAGACGTGTTGAAGGTAAGACTGATGTGGAAATAACTTTGTTGCCGTTCCCGGATTCGCTGCGCTTAATCCATAGCCTTACTCATAAGTATTAGGACTTTTGAAAATGAATAGAACGCTCTTAATAATTAAGCACCCCAGTCCTGTCGTCCCGGACAAGCGCCGTCAACAGCCCATTGATCATATAACTGGCCTAATAATTAAGCACCCCAGTCCTGTCGTCTGAAAATGAATAGAAC
>JARLJN010000193.1 GCA_031291255.1 Gammaproteobacteria bacterium | reverse complement strand
AAGAGAAAAAGCAGATGGAAAGTTTGATATTTATTTTATGCACCAAAGAATATTTACAATAAAAACCTAGAGCTTATAATGTTCGGGGACTGTAACCTATGTCCCCGTCCAAGTGTTACCTATGTAGCCGGTCTATACATAAAAAGCACTTAACCCAACCTACATCAGAGTGGGGCTACTAATGAAGGTGGGTTTATTGCTAGAATAACGTCTTAATTCACACACAAGGGAGTGTCTATGAGAGTTTTAGTCAGTTTGTTTATTTTTGTTTGTTCTTTTTTTCCTGTTTGGGCTTATGCAGATATCAACTCCGATGCGTTGTTAAATAAAGTTTCGCTACGCTTAAACGCTGAGCAGTGGGTCGCATCTAAATCAGCGCTCGTCAATATAGGCATTAATGTCTCCGTGAGCGACCATGATTTAGATAAAGTACAAGATCAAGTTCTGCAAAAGTTAACGCAATTATCAAGTCAGGGTGAATGGCATATCATGTCGTTTAATCGTAGCTTAGATCAGTCAGGTTTAGAAAAAGTTCAAATGTCTGCGCAAGCACGTCTGCCTTCTACTGCGTTATCTAATTTACGAGAAAAAACAAAATCAACTAGCAAGCCAGGCGAAACCTATACGTTAGATGATATTCAATTTACGCCTAGTGAAGATGAGTTACGTGCGGCAAATGCAGTACTAAGAACGAATATTTATGCGCAAGCGAAAGAAGAAATAGACCGTCTCGCTAAGGCGAATCCAGATCAAAAATATTTTATTCACGATATTAATTTTGTCGATATGTATGTTCCTCAGCCTATACGAGTGGGTATGGCTATGATGAAAATGGGTGATAATACAGCGGCTGCTCCAGTTGGATTAGCAGTCGGTGATAAGTTAATACTGAACGCGTTGGTTGTACTTGCATCTGCACCTGATGCTGCGTTGTTGAAGGTTGCTAATCGCTAAAGTCTATGTAGCCCGGATTGAGCACTGCGAAAATCCGGGATTGCCGTCATGGATATTTGAATCCGTGATATTGATTATTTTTTCTTGGTATCCCAGCGCTGTATATCGTCTCTTGCCGCATTGTATCCTAATGTCCATAATTTATTTTGCGCATCTTTTTGTAAATTCAGCATGCTGTAATCGTGTGTGGGCAAGGTAATCAACAAGTCTGCTAAGAGAGCATTTTCAGCTTGTTTGAGTGATGCACCAATCAATAATGATTTTAAAAATGTATCTATAAATTGTGGGAATTGATAAGTTTGATATCCCCATCCAACCTTTGCTAAAAATGCTTGTTTAAATGTAAGCGTAGGGGGAAAGCAATAGGACTTGTTGTCTACATTTGTACTCATTAATTCTACGGCAATTATTCTACTTTCTGGTCCCAGTAGTTCGCGCATAGTATTCACAGGTAAGTTATTCACTAAACCGCCATCTACATGTAGTTCGCCATGAATTATCATGGGTGGAACAATACCCGGAATAGAGGTGCTTCCGCGAACTTTTTCCCAAAGAAAACCTGAACGATGTGTTGTTTCTTTGTATTGTCCTAAATTGGTCGAAACACAAAAAAATGGAATCAATAAGTCTTCAATTTTTTTGATGTTAAATATATTCTCGAGTTCTAATGTAAAATCTTCACAATTAAATAATGATACGGCGGGCCAGCATAATTTTTTTAAAGAAACTGTGTTTCGTGTAGCAGCAATTAATTTAGTAAATTTTTTGTAGAGTACATTGTAGTCTGCGTTCATAGCATATAAACCAGCTACCATAGCGCCTACACTGGTACCGCCTATGGCATCAATGTGTATGTTTGCATCCAGCAAAGCTTTGAGCACGCCTATATGTGCCCATCCTTTTACACCGCCTCCGCCCAGCACTAAACCTAGTGCTTTGCCGCGCATAAATCTTAATAAGCGTTGGTAATCGTGTAAGCTGTCAGCATAAATATTATGATGCATGAAATAATTTTTATTATGCAGCCATAACTCTGTATTGAGTGGCAATGTATTTTTTTTATGGATTAGAATTAATTCTCGTCTGACTTCCACAAGATTATGTGTGTCATTTAATTTTCTCAAAACATGTTGTGAATATCGAGGTTTTTCATTGCCATCACCTAAGACATAAATTTTTCCTATTTTTCCCCAGCATAATTTTGAGAGTGATGTTTCTTCAGAGGTGAGTAGATATAAAATAAGATGATTATTGTCTTCAGCAATTTGCATTAAGGTTTCATAATTGTCATCTGGACTGCCAAGAGTGTTGTATGCTGAGTCTATGAGCAGTGATACTTTTTTATAATGCAGTAAATTTTTTTTTATTTGTTCAGCAAAAGCTTGCACATCAATATCGGGATGTGCGGGTATGATGGCGATATGTTTTCTGCTTTCTCCAGACGATAAAAGACGAATGATATTTTGCGATCGACTTGCGAGAGGTTCTACTGCATTAATTAATATGCCAGGGTATTGACGACAAAACTTTTTGAAGGTGATGGTGGGCAGCTTCAAGACTCTAGAAGGCTCAATTGCTTTTACTGTCAGAGTGCGGGGATCATTGGAAAGCGCGCCTAATTCACCTATGGTTTCGCCAGGTAAAATGTGACCTATAATTTTAATTTTTGCATGCGATGTACTGATGTATGCTGATAATTTACCTTGAACCAGTATGCATAAATATTTTGAAGGTTCCCCTTCATGAAACAAAATTTCATCTTCAGCTAAGGTTACATCTTGAAATTGACTCGCTAGGGCTTGGAATACGTTTTCTTGCAAATCAGATGTCGCAAAGAGTCGTGAGGACTTAAGGAATCTAATGATATCGCCATCCATGGCCATAGCCTTTTAATGAGTGCCGAATAAATATTGTACTCCTGGGGCTGTTAAATATCTTTATTTTTTTTTGGCCATGGTTTGTAGGTTGGGTTGAGTGCTTTTTACGAAACCCAACCTACAGCTTCTCCTAATGTATTCGCGGTTGTGTGAGCAATGACAACGTCAAGAGAGAATGGTTATAATGTGTTAACAATTAATTAATGGGTGACAATGGATATGCAGACTTTAAATTATATAGATTTTCTCATTTTGGGCATTTTTGGCATATCTACATTGCTAGGATTGATGCGTGGGTTTTTGCGTGAGGTTTTGTCGCTGACCACCTGGGTGACTGCCAGCCTTGTTTCAAGTATGTTTTCTAGTAAATTAGCTGCAACCTTCGGCGGTTCTTCTTCTACTCCTGATCACAGCATGCTGTCTTCATCAGGCAGTGATACGGCGGTTAACATTGCATCTCAATCGGCTTCTTTAGCCTCTGTGGGAATGAGTTTTCTATTTTTATTTTTCGCTACCTTGGTTGTAGGGTCACTGTTAACCAAGCTTTTATCGGCAGCGACTGAGAGTGGTGGGATTAGTTTAGCGAATCGTTTTTTAGGCGCTATATTTGGCTGTTTGCGAGCTTTTTTAATGGTAACGATTTTCATTTTTCTTATTCAGCTTACACCAGCGGCTGAAAATCCAGTTTGGAAAAGCGCAGCGACAGTGCCGCCATTTCAACCTTTAGTGAAGGCAATAGATGAGTTTGTTCAACCCAATATTGCTGCATTGAAATCTAAGGCTCAAGGTCTTTCTACTTCAGTGACTGAACAAATTAAAAATGTGGGAAGTACTTTGGGTGGCGGGTCATAAAAGCCATGACCCGGGTGAGGGTCTTGACGTGGCGCGTGCATTAAGGATTTCCCGGATTTTCGCAGAGCTCAATCCGGGCTACTTTATAGCGTGACTGCTATTTTTTCTCTGGCAAATAACTCCATAAATTCATTCACAGGTAAGTTTTCTAAACGATCTTGATCGAGAAATAAAGCCTTACGTTGTTGAATTTCTTCTGTTTCAAATAAGACAGATAAATTATTTTCAAATTTTTTCAACAACAACGGAATGCTTTCTTCGCGTCTGCGGTTATGTCCAATAGGATATTCCACTTCCACTTTTTCTGTGTGACTTCCATCGGTAAAATAAATTTGAATCGCATTTGCAATGGAACGTTTTTCAGGATCTAAATAATCTTTAGAGTAATGAGGATTCTCTTGTACATGCATTTTTTCACGTAAATTATCGATACGAGCATCGTGTGCAAATTTATCTTCATAATATTCAGCTTTTAAATTTCCAAATATTAATGCAGCTGCGACCATGTATTGTAAACAATGATCACGGTCAGCGGGATTGTGCAGTGGACCTGTTTTACTGATGATACGTGTAGCAGGTTCTTGTGTGGTTAAAACAATTTTGTCTATTTCATTCAGTCTATCTTTAATTTTTGGATGCAGTTCTACAGCGCATTCAACGGCAGTTTGTGCGTGAAATTCTGCAGGATAGGAAATTTTAAATAAAATATTTTCCATCACATAAGAACCAAAAGGTTGGGGCAAATGCATTAATTGATGATGCCAGGTGACATCATAAAAACCCCATTTTTTAGCGGTGAGAGCACTAGGATATCCTTTTTCACCCAGCATAGTCAGCCAAGCTAAACGCACACCGCGACTCGTTGCATCACCTGCAGCCCAGGATTTGCGCGAGCCCGTGTTGGGTGCGTGTCTATAGGTTCTTAAACTTTGACCGTCTATCCATGCCTGTGAAAGGCTGTCTACGACGTTATTATAAGTGCCACCTAATAATTGCATGGCAACCGCAGTGGATGCGACTTTCACAAGTGCAACATGATCCAAGCCTATGCGGTTGAAACTATTTTCTAAAGCCAATACACCTTGAATTTCATACGCTTTAATCATGGCAGTTAAGACGTCACGCATACGCAACGGTGCTAGTCCTTGCACCAGTCTGCGGCGGCTTTCAAAATCAGCAGCAGCTAAGATTGCACCTAGATTATCAGAAGGGTGACCCCATTCAGCAGCCAGCCAAGTATCGTTGAAATCTAACCAACGTATTGCTGTTCCCATGTTAAATGCAGCTTGAATAGGGTCTAAGCAGTAAGAAGTTCCAATCACGCGTGCGCCATTGGGCACAGTAGTGCCTGGAACGATAGGGCCTAACAGCTTTGTGCACTCAGGATACTGCAATGCCAGCATAGCGCAGCCTAATGCATCCATTAAGCAGTAACGCGCTGTAGAGTAAGCTAATGGGCTTGTAATCACATCATTCGTGACGTAGTCAGCAATGGAGGTGAGTTCATGGTCGGGTGAGGGTTTTAAATTATCATCAGCAATTTGTTTGTTAGGCATCAGCTCAATCTCGATTTTCAATTAAAATATAAGGACGTGGTGCAGGACCTACGTAGTTAGATTCGGGTCGAATAAGACGATTATCTGCTCGTTGTTCTATGATGTGCGCGCTCCAGCCTGCTAAACGTGCCATGACAAAAATAGGTGTGAACATGGCTGTGGGTATGCCACAAAAATGATAAGCACTCGCGCTGTAAAAATCTAAATTAGGAAATAAATGTTTTGTGTCCCACATTATCTTTTCAATACGTTCTGACAGTTCATATAAATAACCGTCTGCAGCTTGTTTAGATAATTTCTTAGACCAGACTTTAATGATGTCTGAACGCGGATCTGAAATTTTATAAACCCGATGACCAAAGCCCATGATTTTTGCTTTTTGTTCGAGTAATTTTTTGATGCCGGCTTCTGCTTCATCAGGCGTTTTAAATTTTTCTATGAGTTCCATAGCAGCTTCATTTGCCCCGCCGTGTAATGGACCGCGTAATGTGCCTATGCCGCTGACTATAGCAGAATAAAAATCGGATTCAGTTGATGTCGTCACACGCGCTGCAAAAGTCGATGCGTTGAATTCATGTTCTGCATACAGAATTAAAGAAACATCCATGGCGCGCAGTTGATCTGCATCGGGTTTTTTATTTAATAATAGATATAAAAAATTTCCTGCAATCGTATTTTCATCGCTGGTTGTTTTGATGCGTTTCCCATCTTTATGGTATTGATACCAATATAAAAGCATGCCAGGAACACAAGCGATTAAGCGGTCTGCAATGTTTTGTTGAGGATTTTGTTTTGTTTCAGGTTCTAATGTTCCTAACATGGAACAGCCTGTGCGTAGTACATCCATAGGGTGTGCATTGCCAGGAATTTTTTCTAATACATCACGTAAGCTTTCAGGCAAGTCGCGTAATAAAATTAATTTTTCTTGATAGGCTTTTAATTCTGTAGCGTTAGGTAAAGTGCCATGAATTAATAAAAATGCTACTTCTTCAAAAGTAGAGTGTGCTGCTAAATCATGTATAGAGTAACCACGATAATTTAAATCTAAACCTTCTATGCCTACCGTACTGATACCTGAGTCACCAATTACTACTCCGGCTAGGCCGCCAGTTTTTTTTGTCATTTTTCTTTTCCTTCAGCAAATAATGTATTAATTTTATTTTCGTATTCGTAATAATTTAAAAAATCATAAAGCGCTTCGCGTGTTTGCATGTGATCTAAAATACTTTTTTGTGTGCCTTCATGGCGTATAGTGTCATAGGTCATCAACGCTGCTGTATTCATAGCGCGAAATGCACTTAAAGGATAAAGCGCAATATTGACACCGGCTTCTGCTAATTCATCGAGTGTAAATAAAGGGGTTAAACCGTATTCGGTAATGTTAGCAAGTACAGGCACACTGCAATGTTCAGTTAATGTTTGGTATTGCGTGAGCTCAGTGACACCTTCGAAGAAAATCATTTCTGCGCCTGCTTCAATGTAATAATTCACTCTTTCAATGGCTCCTGTTAAACCTTCTGAAGCAAGAGCATCGGTTCTCGCCATGATGACGAAGCTATCATCTGTTTTTGCATCAATAGCTGCTTTGATGCGGTCAACCATTTCACTGGTAGTGACTATCGCTTTTCCGGGTCTATGCCCGCAGCGTTTTGCTTGTACTTGATCTTCAATGTGTACGCCTGCAGCACCTGCTAAGGTCATTTCTTTGACTGCGCGTGCAATATTGAATGCACTGCCCCAGCCTGTATCAATGTCAACTAGCAAGGGTAAATCAACGGCATGTGTAATGCGTCTTACATCTTCTAAGACGTCATCTAAATTAGTGATACCTAAATCGGGTAATCCATAAGATGCATTTGCTACACCTGCACCTGATAGATAAATGGCTTGAAAGCCTACACGCTCTGCCATCAAAGCAGTGTATGCATTTATCGTGCCTACAATTTGTAGAGGTTGTTCTTGTAAGAGAGCATATCGAAAGCGTTGGCCAGCTGTAATGATAGAAGTCATAAACAATTCCTTGTTTTGATTGGGGGATTGTCCGAACGCATGGAGGTATTGTCAAGAAATAATGTATATGAGAGTAGAGCTTGAAGTGAATCACACCCAATTAGATGATTGGGTGTGATTAATGTGCAGATTAATTGATTGAGTAAGTGAAGCTTACGCCAACTAAATCTGTGCTGCCTAATTTATTGGAGTGTCCAACTTTTTGGATGCGGTTCCAAGATAAATCAGTTGAAACATTGTTTGTGAGGTCATATCCCACACCCGCGCCAAATGTTGGGTAAATTGCACCAGCAGATTGGTTGGAAGAGTAGTACTGACCCGTTGCGGCATCAGTTGAATGACTTTGTGCTTTTTGGTTTAGATAAGCAGCACCTGCTTTACCATAAACGTTAAAGCCGTAATCTAAAGGCAAAATAGCTTTACCGACTAAATCAACAGCATAGCTTTGTACGCTAACTTTGGATGGATTGTAGACTCCTTTTGCAGTTGCATTGGCAAATTTAGTAATGCCTGATTCAATCGCAAAATTTTCGTTAACTTGATAGCCTGAGAATAAACGGCCGGCAGCGTTGATTGCTGAATTCATTTGTAACATGTTATTTGGATTGCTTGCACCGGTTTGTAAGCCTGCACCTGGACGAATTTTTCCAGCGCCCAAATCAAGACCTAAATAGGAAGAACCGGCAGTTGTTGCTGATGCACCTGCTATCCACAATCCAGCTAGGCTGGCTACGGTTGCAATCACTAAATTTTTCTTAGACATGTGTAACTCCTCTTTTTGTAAGAATAATTAGTATACAGAAACAGCCGGATTGAGCAATAAAACAAAGTCAGAAAGTGGTAATTAATGCGACTTTAGATCAGATTTGAGTCATTCAAGTTTAAGAATTGATCAAAGAGTGGGTATGGCAAGGGTGTCCAGGATTTTCGCTGAGTTCAATCCGGGCTACAAAAAATTATATTGTGGGGCTGTCCTGTACTTGTAGGTTGGGTTGGGGGGGGGTTTTTTTAAAAACAAAAAAAAAAAATTTTTTTTTTTTTTAAAAAAAAAAAAAAAAAAAAAAAAAAAAAAAAAAAAAAAAAAAAAAAAAAAAAAAAAAAAAATTTTATTTTTTT